>CALEOQ010000304.1 GCA_937910255.1 uncultured Caulobacteraceae bacterium
GCGAAGGGCCGGTCCGGCGTCGCCGCCGAGGCCCTGGCCCTGGACGCCACCCTGCGCGCCGCCCAGACTGCGCTGCAGGAGACCCAGAGCCGCCGGAACGATCTCTCCAAACAGATCGGCCAGGCCAAGGGCCGCAAGGACGAGGCCGAGGCGACCCGCCTGATGGCCGAGGTCGAAACCCTCAAGGGCGATCTGGAGACCCAAGGCCAGGTCGAGCGCGAGACCGGCGAGGCCCTGCGCGACCTGCTGGCCGGCCTGCCCAACCTGCCGGCCCCCGACGTGCCCCCCGGCGCCGACGAAAACGACAACCAGGAGGTCCGCCGCTGGGGCGAGCCCTTCGCCATCGCCTCGCCTAAGGACCATGTGGACCTGGGCGAGACGCTGGGCCTGATGGACTTCGAGGCCGCCGCCCGCATGAGCGGCTCGCGCTTCGTGGTGCTCAAGGGCCAGCTCGCCCGGCTGGAGCGCGCGCTCGGCCAGTTCATGCTCGATCTGCAGACCCGCGAGCACGGCTATCTGGAGGTCTCGCCGCCGCTGCTGGTGCGCGACGAGGCGGTGTTCGGCACGGGCCAGCTGCCGAAGTTCGCCGAGGATCTGTTTCACACTGAGGACGGCCGCTGGCTGATCCCCACCGCCGAGGTCTCGCTGACCAACCTCGTGCGCGACCAGATCACGCCCACCGAAGACCTGCCGCTGCGGCTCACGGCGCTGACCCACTGCTTCCGGTCCGAGGCCGGCGCCTCGGGGCGCGACACCCGCGGGATGATCCGCCAGCACCAGTTCCAGAAGGTGGAGCTGGTCTCCATCACCACGCCCGACCAGTCGGACGCCGAGCACGAGCGGATGGTGGGCTGCGCCGAGGCCGTGCTGAAGGCCCTGGAGCTGCCGTTCCGCACCATGCTGCTCTGTTCGGGCGACATGGGCTTTGCGGCCCGCAAGACCTATGACCTCGAGGTCTGGATCCCGTCGGAGGGGCGCTATCGCGAGATCAGCTCCTGCTCCAACTGCGGCGATTTCCAGGGCCGGCGCATGAACGCCCGGACTAAGGCCGCCGGCGACAAGGCGACCCGCTTCGTCCACACCCTGAACGGCTCGGGCCTGGCGGTCGGCCGCACCCTGGTGGCCATCTTGGAAAACTATCAGGACGAGAACGGCGCCATCGCCGTGCCCCAGGCCCTGCATCCCTACATGGGCGGGCTGACCCGGATCGGCGGCGACGCATGAGACTTCTGCTGACCAATGACGATGGCATCCATGCCGAGGGGCTCGAGGCCCTGGAGCGGATCGCCCGCCAGCTTTCCGACGACATCTGGATCGTCGCGCCGGAATATGAGCAGTCGGGCGCGTCGCGCGCCCTGACGCTTTCGGAGCCGGTGCGGGTCCGCAAGCTCGATGACCGCCGCTTCGCCGTCACCGGCACGCCCACCGACTGCGTGATGCTGGGCATGAGCGAGTTGATCAAGGGCGCCAAGCCCGACCTGGTGCTGTCTGGCGTCAATCGCGGCGCCAATATCGCCGAGGATGTGACCATGTCCGGGACCGTGGCCGGGGCCATCGAGGGCATGGCCATGGGCGTGCCGGCCATTGCGCTTTCCCAGACCGGCGGTCCCAAGCCCGCCGATCCCTTCTTCGAGGTGGCCGAGGCCTACGGACCCGGTATCGTCAAGCGCCTGCTGGAGATCGGCTGGCCCAAGGACGTGGTCATGAACCTCAACTTCCCCAACCGGCCGGCCGCCGAGGTCACCGAGGTCGAGGTCACCCGCCAGGGGTTCCGCGACGTCCAGGTCCGCCATGCCGAGCGGCGCAGCGACCTGCGCGGCCGCGACTATTACTGGATGGGCTTCCGCCAGGAGCGCTCCCAGCCGGAGGAGGGGACCGACCTTCGGGCCATCTACCAGGGCAAGATCTCGGTCACGCCCCTGCACATCGACCTGACCCACGCCGAGACCGTCTTCAAGATGCGCGGCGTCCTGGGCGGCGCCCCGCCAAAGGCCTGACAATGTCCAAGGACGAGGACAAGCCCGAGACCCGCCTGGCCCGCCTGGTCCTGTCCCTGCGTTCGCAGGGGGTGAGCGACGCCAAGGTGCTGAAGGCGCTGGAGGCCACCCCCCGGCAGATGTTCACGCCGGACCTGTTCCAGGAGCGGGCCTTCGAGGATTCGGCCCTGCCCATCGCCTGCGGCCAGACGATTAGCCAGCCCTTCATCGTCGGCCTGATGACCCAGGCCCTGAAGATCGAGCCCCGCGCCCGGGTGCTGGAGATCGGCACCGGCTCCGGCTACCAGACGGCCATCCTCTCGCGTATGGCCCGGCTGGTCTACACAGTGGAGCGCTACCGCACCCTGCTGGCCGAGGCCGAGGCGCGGTTCAAGGCGCTGCAGCTCACCAATGTGATCACCCGCTTTGGCGACGGCGGCCAGGGATGGCCCGAACAGGCGCCCTTCGACCGCATTATGGTCACAGCCGCGGCGCCAGATGAGCCCCGCGCCCTGTTGGATCAGCTCAAGCCGGCCGGGATGCTCGTCGCCCCAATCGGCCGCGGTCCCGTCCAGAGCCTTCGCCGCTATTGCGGAGACGGGAAGGGCGGTTTCACCGTGGAGGATCTGGGCGAAGTCCGCTTTGTGCCCCTTCTCGACGGCGTCGCCCGCGAATTGTGAGCGGCGCTGAAGTTCGTATTCGGGCCGGCATCGTCGGCTGACTTAACCAAGCATTAACCCTGCGGCGCTGACTCAAGTCCGTACCTGACCCATGGAGCGGCCATGACGCACATTCTCAACCGTACGGCTCTGGTCCTGCTCGCCGGCAGCGTGCTGGCCGCCTGTTCGACCTATCAGAACGAGGGCGTCGAGCCGGTTCGGCCGAACTTCCCGGTCCGCCAGGGGCCGGACGCCCAGACGCCGCCGGCGCAGACGGCGCCCATGCCCGGCGACACGACCCCGCCGCCTTCGGCCCAGCCCACCAGCCCGGTGGAATCGCGGCCCCTGGATCCGCTGCCCTCGGCGCAGCCGCGCCCGGGTGACAGCTATCCGCCGCCCCCGCCGCCGCCGGCCCAGGAATACGAGACCGTCACCCGCACCTCGGCCACCGGCCAGGTGGTGGATGCTGACGGTCCGCCCCAGACCTACACGGTGGTGGCCGGCGACAGCCTCTATGGGATCGCCCGTAAACTGGAGACCAGCGTCACCCAGCTGGCCCAGGACAACAATCTGTCGGCCCCCAACTACGTGATCCAGCCAGGCCAGACGCTGAAAGGTCCGTCGAGCGCCACCAAGGCCTATGTGGTGACCAGCGGCGACACCCTCTACGCCATCGCCCGGCGCTTCAATGTTCAGGCCCAGGCCATCGCCGACGCCAATTCCATGCAGATCGCCGATGTGATCCGGCCGGGGCAGCGCCTGCTGCTGCCGACCGGCTTCCGCGACACCGGCCCCATCACCAGCACGGTGCGCGTGCCCGTGACCCGCTCGGCGCCGGCCAGCCCGTCCCCGTCCCCGGCCGCTACGCCGGCCCCAGCTGCGCCGCGTCCCACGGCCCCAGAGATCGGAAGAGCACACGTCTGAACTCCAGTCACGTCGTAATCTCGTATGCCGCCTTCTGCC
>CALEOQ010000305.1 GCA_937910255.1 uncultured Caulobacteraceae bacterium
GAGGCGTTGGAAGGACATGGGGGGGGGGCTCCGCGCATGGAGTCGATGCGGGGTCGCGGGCGTTTCGCACGGCGCGCCGTCTGACCTTCGCCTGCCCGGAGTCCCGCTCTTTGAGCGAGGCCGAGACTTAAGCAGCGGCCCCCCCAGTGTCAACGCAGGGGCGGCAGACAGCGCCGAACGCCGCGCCTTAGCCTGTCGCTTTGACCGCGGTCGAAGCTGGGCCGTCCTGGATCAGCCCGATCATGGTCTGGATCAGCCGGGCCGGCAGGATGGGCTTGGCCACATGGGCCGTGGCGCCGGCGGCCAGGGCCTCGGCGACGTGGTGGGTCATCGCATTGGCTGACAGGGCGATGATCGGCACGGGGGGCGCGATTTCGGCCTGTTCCAGCTCGCGGATTCGTCGGGTGGCGCTCAGACCGTCCAGAACCGGCATCTGCAGGTCCATCAGGACGATGTCGAACCGCCCCGGCGCGAAAGCGTCCAGAGCTTCCTGACCGTTTTCGGCATAGGTGGCCTGGGCCTGGACCAGATCCAGGACCATGGCCACGATCCGCCGGTTGTTGGGGTTATCCTCGACCACCAGCACTCTCAGGTGCTGGGGATGAAGCGGCCCGTTGGTTTCGGTGGCCGCAAGCCCTGCGTCCCGCACCCGTTTCGCGCGGAAGGTCGCCTCGAAGGTCGAACCCTCGCCGGGCGTGGAGCGCCAGGTGATGTCGCCGCCCATCATCTCGGCGAGGGAACGGGAGATCGCCAGGCCCAGGCCGGTGCCGCCGAACTGGCGGGTGATGGAATCGTCCCCCTGCTCAAAGCGGTCGAACAGCTGCGCGCCGCGCTCCGGCGTGAACCCGCAGCCAGTGTCGGTGACCCGCATGATGATCAGGGCGTCCTCGGGGCCATCCTCGGCCGAGACGTGGAGCGCCACCTCGCCGGCCTCGGTGAACTTCACCGCATTGTTCAACAGATTGCCCAAGACCTGCCGCACGCGCAGGCTGTCGCCCTCGAACAGGCCCGCCGCCCCAGGCTCGATATGGGCTTGGAAGGTCAGCCCCTTGGCGTCGGCCTTGGCGGCGAACAGATCGATCATCGCGTGGAGCGTGGGTCCGAGATCGAAGGGCTTGCGCTCCACATCCAGCTGGCCGGCCTCGATCTTGGCGAAGTCCAGCACGTCGTTTAGCAGCCGCTCCAGCATCCGCCCCGACTGGGCGATCAGCTGGGCCATCTCCTGCTGCCGCGGAGCCAGCTCGGTCATGGCCAGCAGATCGGCCACCGCTGTGACGCCGTTGAGGGGGGTGCGGATCTCATGGCTCATATTCGCCAGAAAGCGCGACTTGGCCTCGCTCGCCTCCACGGCGGCCTGGCGGGCGATATCTGCGGACCGTGCGGCTTCGGACAGGCGTCGGCGCTGGGCCGCCGCCTGAGTCTGGGAGACCAGCAGGCTCAGGCGCGAGACCAGGGCGCCGTCGCGGGCGCTATAGGCGCCGGGCTCATGGCTGCAAAGGACCAGCAAGCCAGGGCCCGAAGCCGCCAGGATGGGCGCGTAGATGCCGGCGCCCGGAAGGGGCGAGAGGCCCTCACACTGACCCCACTCCGGCACCCGCCGATTGTCAGGCACAACAGCGGCCCGACCATGGGCCACGCGGCTGAAAAAGCCGCCGCCGGGCCAGTAGGCGCCGACGGCGGCGGCATCTGTGGCGCCGGTGCACACGAAGCCCTCGCCCTCAGGCTCGATCACCAGGGCCAGATTGAAGGTCACGCTGCGGCTCAGGAGATCGAAGACGCGAGCCTGCAGCGCTGCGGGATCCTCCTGCCCCTGGAGCGCCTCGAGTCCGCTGAGGACCAGATCCTGCTCACGGAGACGTTCGCGCAGGGCGGCCTCGATCTGCTTGGCCGAGGCCAGGGCCTCCCGGAGTTGTTCCTTGTCGAGGTCAAACATCGTCAGCCGAAGGTCAGGGCCGAGACCATGAGGTTGCCGTGCCGGTTGCAGCTGTCGACGATCGCGCCCTGCTCGCCGAACGTGAAGGCGCCGAGGAATGGGGCGCCGGGCATGGAGCGGCGGATCTCCTCGACCACCTCGTCCATCTGGTCGCGCACATGCAGCATGCAGCCGCCGCAATAGATCACCAGACCGCCGAGGCTGTCAGCGCCTCGCCAGCCGCCCATGGCGCAGGCGTCGTCGATCACCAGGCCGGCCCGCTTGACCAGGGACTCCGGAGAGCCGCGCATCATGTGGACCACGTCGCCCTCGCTGATGTCGGTGAACAGGGAGAGGTCGCCGGCCACGCCGAGCAGGGCCGGGTGGGACAGGACGAACATTGGCACCCCCTGCACCTCGGCGGCGACCCGGCCCACGGGCCTCGGCCTGCTCCTTGCCCTGAGCCCCCC
>CALEOQ010000306.1 GCA_937910255.1 uncultured Caulobacteraceae bacterium
CGACTGATTTGTGTCGACTGTCTACGAGCTAACTGCTGTCGGCTGTCGGATGTTAACAAGGAATATAATTTGATTTCATCCTCTATATCTTCATTTTTTTTCTTCTTTTTTTTTTCAAGCAGAAGACGGCATACGAGATTACGACGTGACTGGAGTTCAGACGTGTGCTCTTCCGATCTCCTGATGACCCGCTCCAGCGCGATGCTGGACCTTGGTCTGGCGACCTCGTTCGAAACCGTGCTGTTCTGCCCGGCCAATCACAGCCCGCCCCTAAGCGTCCGCCCCGACCCGCAGGCGCGAGGCTATGAGGCGCTGGCCAGCTGTCTTGCGTCGCCGCAGGTGCGCGCCCGGACCGAGGGGATGATCGCCGTGACCGCGGCCCGCGCATGAAATGAAAAAGGGCGGCCGCATCGCTGCGGCCGCCCTCGTTCGTCTTCTCAGGATGGAGGAGAGGCGGATTAGGCCTCGGCCTCGGCCCCTTCCTTCTTGGACAGGTCTTCGCCCGTCACCTGGTCGACCACCTTCATGGACAGGCGGGTCTTGCCGCGATCGTCGAAGCCCAGGAGCTTGACCTTCACTTCCTGGCCTTCGGTCAGGACGTCGGAGACCTTGGCCACGCGCTCGTTGGAGATCTGGCTCACGTGAACCAGGCCGTCCTTGGCGCCGAAGAAGTTCACGAAGGCCCCGAAGTCGACCACCTTCACCACCTTGCCGGTGTAGATGGCGTTCAGCTCGGGCTCCGAGGCGATGGACTTGATCCAGTCGCGGGCCGCATCGATCTTGGACTGTTCCGAGGCGGCGATCTTGATCGTGCCGTCGTCGGAGATGTCCACCTTGGCGCCGGTTTCGGCGACGATCTCGCGGATCACCTTGCCGCCCGAACCGATGACTTCGCGGATCTTGTCGACCGCGATCTTCATGGTTTCGATCTTGGGCGCGTACTCACCGAGCTCGGTGCGCGGCGCGTCCATGGCCTTGGTCATCTCGTTCAGAATGTGCTGGCGGCCTTCCTTGGCCTGCTCCAGCGCCTTCTTCATGATCTCCTCGGTGATGCCGGCGATCTTGATGTCCATCTGCAGCGAGGTGATGCCATCAGCGGTGCCGGCGACCTTGAAGTCCATGTCGCCCAGGTGGTCTTCGTCGCCCAGGATGTCGGAGAGCACGGCGAAGCCGTCGGACTCCAGGATCAGGCCCATGGCGATGCCGGAGACCGGCTTCTTCAGGGGCACGCCCGCATCCATCATGGCCAGCGAAGCGCCGCAGACCGTGGCCATGGAGGAGGAGCCGTTGGACTCCAGGATCTCCGAGACCAGGCGGATGGTGTAGGGGAAGTCTTCCGTCGCCGGCAGGACCGGACGCACAGCGCGCCAGGCGAGCTTGCCGTGGCCGATTTCACGACGGCCGGGCGAACCCATGCGGCCAGCTTCCCCGACGCTGAAGGGAGGGAAGTTGTAGTGGAGAAGGAACTTCTCCTTGTAGGTGCCTTCCAGGGCGTCGATGAACTGCTCGTCGTCGCCGGTGCCCAGGGTGGCGACCACCAGGGCCTGGGTTTCGCCGCGGGTGAACAGGGCCGAGCCGTGGGCCCGGGGCAGGATGCCCACTTCCGAGACGATGGGACGGACCTTGTCGACGGTGCGGCCGTCGATGCGCAGGCCGGTGTCGAGGATGCCGCGGCGGACGACGTCAGCCTCGAGCTCCTTGAACACGCCGCCCAGCTTCTGGCTGTCGGCGCCGTCGGGATTGGCCTCGGACTTGGCCATGGTGGCCGTGGCCTTCTGCTTGGCCTGGCTGAGCGCTTCCTGGCGGTCCTGCTTCTTGGTGATCTTGTAGGCCGCGGCGATGTCGGCCCCGACCAGGGTCTTCATCTGGCCCTTCAGCGCGTCGGTGTCGTCGGCGGCGAAGTCGAAGGGCTCCTTGGCCGAATGCTCGGCCAGGTCGATGATCGCCTCGATCACCGGCTGGATGGACTTGTGGGCGAAGGAGACGCCGGCCAGGACCTGCTCTTCGGTCAGTTCCTGGATTTCGGATTCCACCATCATCACCGCATCGGCCGTACCGGCGACGACGAGGTCCATGGCGCTGGTCTTCAGCTCTTCCAGGGTCGGGTTGAGGACGTACTCACCCTCGATGAAGCCGACCCGGGCCGCGGCGATCGGGCCCATGAAGGGGGCGCCGGAGATGACCAGGGCGGCCGAGGCGGCGACCATGGCGACGATGTCGGGATCGTTCTCCAGGTCGTGGGCCAGCACGGTGCAGACCACTTGGACTTCGTTCTTGAAGCCCTTGACGAACAGGGGGCGGATCGGACGGTCGATCAGGCGGGAGACCAGGGTCTCCTTTTCCGAGGGACGGCCTTCGCGCTTGAAGAAGCCGCCGGGGATCTTGCCCGCGGCGTAGGTCTTCTCCTGGTAGTTCACGGTCAGGGGGAAGAAGTCCTGGCCGGGCTTGGCGGACTTGGCATAGACGGCGGTGGCCAGGACTACGGTCTCGCCGTAAGTGGCGAGCACCGCGCCGTCGGCCTGACGGGCCATGCGGCCGGTCTCGAGGGTCAGCGTCTTGCCGCCCCACTCGATGGTCTTGCGTTTGATATCGAACATGATTTTTCTTCTTTCATATCCCGGCAGGCGTATTCCTGGCGGGGGCGGACAGGGCGTCGGACTTCCGAAATCCTCTCCAGGTGAACAGGCTTGATGAGGATTTCGTCGCAACCCTCAGCGTGCGTCTTGGGGGCCTTGGCCCCCGGCCGCCAGATCATCCCCGGCCTGTCGCGGAGGGGAGGCGGTCGTCTGTGGGCGCTGCGTCCTGAGACGGCGGCGCCAGTGCTGGGGCCCGTGAAAAACGAGGGGCCCCATATGCGACGCCCCCGCTTTCGCGGGGGCGCTGAACATCCTAGCGGCGCAGGCCGAGGACCTCGATGAGGGCCTGATAGCGCGGCTGTTCGGACTTCTTCAGGTGATCGAGGAGCGACCGGCGCTGGGAGACCATCTTGAGCAGGCCCCGGCGCGAATGGTTGTCCTTCTTGTGGGTCTTGAAGTGCTCGGTCAGGTTGATGATCCGTTCGGTCAGGATCGCCACCTGGACTTCGGCGCTTCCGGTGTCACCCTCGCTGCGGGCGTGGGTCTTGATAATTTCGGCCTTACGGTCCGGGGTAACCGACATCGTGCGTCTCCGCTCTATTCGAGATGAAAGACGCGGGACGGCTCGAGCTTGCCGGCGCGCATCTCGCAGAGGGCCACCATCACGCCACGACACATGGCCGAAACGGTTCGAGCGCCCGGCGCAAGCCCGGCTCTCAAGGTTTCGACCTGTCGGGGAACGAGAACGATCGACCGTCCCTGCTTAAGTCTGAAGGCGTCTTCGTCGGTCACGGCCAACGCCGGGATGTCGTCCAGCGCGGTCTCGACCGGAAGCAATGCCTCCGACTGCCGGGCCTTATGCCCCAATTCCTCAAGTAAATCCAGCCCGATCGCCCGGGCCTCGGTGAAGGCGCCCACCCGGGTGCGGCGCAGGGCGCTGACATGGGCCTCGGCCCCCAGCCGCAGCGCCAGATCGCGCACCACCGAGCGGACATAGGCGCCCTTGCCGCAGTCCATGATCAGTTCGATGTGGTCGGCGTCGGGCGCCTCGCCCACCGCCAGGCCGTGGATCAGGATCGGCCGGGCCTTGAGCTCGACCTCTTCGCCGGCGCGGGCCAGGTCATAGGCCCGCTCGCCGTCCACCTTGATGGCCGAATAGGCCGGCGGAACCTGCATGATCTCGCCCTCGAACTCGTGCAGCACCGCCTTGACCTGGTCGGGCGTCGGCCGGACGTCGGAGCGGGCGATGATCTCGCCTTCCCGGTCGAGGGTGGTGGTGGAGGCGCCCCAGCAGATGGTGAAGCGATAGCCCTTATCGGCCTCGACCATATAGGCCACGGTCTTGGTGGCCTCGCCCAGCGCCAGGGGCAGGACGCCGGTGGCCAGGGGGTCGAGGGTCCCGGCGTGGCCGGCCTTCTGGGCGTTGAAGATCCTGCGGACCTTGCCCACCGCCTGGGTGGAGGTCAGGTCATAGGGCTTGTCCAGGCAGATCCATCCGGACACCGCCTCTCCCTTGCGCCGACGGCCCATGGATCAGTCCTCTTCGGGGGCGTCGAGGTCCTGGCGGACCTTCGGGTCCTCGAACAGCCGGCTCATATGCTCGGCGGCGTCGAAGGTCTCGTCGTGCAGGAACTTCAGTTCAGGGGTGGCGCGCAGGTCGATCATCCGGCCCAGGCGCCCGCGGAAGAACTTCGAGGCCCGGTTCATGGCCGCCACCACCTCGGCCGCGTTCTCACCGCCCAGGGGCTGGATGAAGCAGACGGCGTGGCGCAGGTCCGGGCTGACGCGGACCTCGGTGATGGTCACCGGCGCGCCGGAGAGGGCCGGATCGTCCAGGTCCTCTTCCCGCATGATCTCCACCAGGGCGTGGCGGACCAGTTCGCCGGCGCGCAGCTGGCGCTGGCTGGGGCCGCGAAGGGCGGGCCGGGCGCCAGATGTGCGGGAAGCTGACGTACGGGAGGAGGAGGGACGGCGTTTCATGGCGAGGCTCTCGCAAGGTCTGGCCTGGCCGGCGGCTCGAACGCCCGGCGCAGGGAAGGGCGGGCTTCTAGGGGCCGCGCCCTTCAAAGTCTAGGCCTGGGACCTTAGGGACGCCAGGGCGCTCAGGCGCCGGTGCGCTGGCGGAAGAAGGCGATCACCCGGGCCTCGGCGGCCTTGGTCGGCCCGTCGGGGGCCAGATGCAGGGTCAGGGTGGAATGGGGCGCGATGGGGGAGGGGGCGGCGTCGGCGTCCTCCAGCTCGATGGCCTCGAACCGCGCGCCGAACTCGGCCCGGTAGCGGTCGAAGCGGGCCTGACCCACCAGGGCGTCGCCCTTGAAGCGCAGGCCGATCATCGACAGGTCTTCCTCCTCGAACCGTCCCTTCGCACAGGCGATCTCGGCCGGACTGACGCCGATCGAAGCCGCGCGCCTCTTCGATCCGGCGGTCAGTGGCAGCGAGGGCTGGGCCAGGACCGGCGCCACGACGGCGGGCTCGGTCATCATGGCCAGCGCAAAGCCGCCGGTGAAGCACATGCCGACGGCGCCCACCCCCTTGCCGCCGCACTCGGCGTGGGCTTGGCGGGCGAGCGCCCGGAGCCAGTCGACGATCGGGCTCGACGTGTCGGTGGACCAGACGTGGAATTCCCGGCGCACGCAGATGGCCTTCACGGCCTCGGCCGCCAGATAGGGCCGACTGACCGGGCGGCCCGGCGCGCCGAACAGGCTCGGGCACCAGACGCTCATCCCGGCCTGGCTCAGCCGCTCGGCGAAGGCCAGGACCAGGGGGTGCAGGCCCGGCATTTCGTGGATGACGATGACGGCGGGTCCCGTCCCCCGGCGATAGACGTCGCGGACCCAGCGGCCGTCGTCGAACGCGAACCGCTCAAAGCCTTCCAGCTCAACCGTCGCCATGTCGTCGCCCCCCGCGCGCTTTGAGGGGAGACTAGCTCAGCGGCGCAGCATGTCGATGTCGCCCTCGAAGCCCGACAGCCGCCAGACCCCTTCGGTCTCCGTGAAGATCAGCAGGCAGGGGCCGTCCTTGTCGCGGGTGGCGCAGACCCGCCCATCGTCCAGAGCCTTGAGCGACCCGGCGATGGCCACCCGCCCGGGCAGCGGCTGGCTGGCGTCATAGCCATAGTATTCGGCCACGCCCCGGAACACCTGCGGCTGGACCAGCTGCTCGCTGGCGGCCTTGGCGATGGCGGGACCGAGCAGGGCGCCGATGGCCCGCATCTCGTCGCTGCCGCCGGCGCGGCTGGCCTCGGCGGCGATGCGCGCCTCGATCTGGGCCCGCAGGGCCGGGCGATCCACATGGCGGTCGAAGGTCGCCTGGTCGCCGTCGCGGATGGCGGTCAGCAGGGTGTGGACGTCACCGGCCGCGTCCAGCCGCTGGGCGCCGCCGGCGCAGGCGCTGAGCGTCAGGGCGAGCAAGACGGGGACCAGAAGGCGCAGGGGTTTCAGCATAGGTGTCTCCGGGGGCGCGGCCCATCAGCCCGCCTCAAGGTGGCGATCCGAAGGCGCGGGCGATCTCTTCATCCCCCAGATCGGCGCATTCGACCAGCTTCAGCCGCGCGGTCTCGCCCGAAACGATGCGGAGGCTGGAGCGTGGGCGTCCCAGGGCCTTGGCCAGAAAGGCGATCAGGGCGGCGTTGGCGGCCCCCTCCACCGGCGGGGCGGCGACGCGGACCTTGAGATAGGCCCGGCCGTCGGCGTCCTGCCCCCAGCCCTGGGCGGCGTCGCGTCCGCCCCGGGGCGTCAGCCGCACGGCCAGGCGCATGGCGAACCTGCGGGGCTCAGATGATCGGCGTAACCAGGGCGCGGTAGAGCGCCGGCAGCAGGATGTCCTTGATGCCGATCAGCACCAGGATGACGATGATCGGGCTGATGTCCACGCCGCCCAGGGGCGGGATGATCCGCTGCACCGGCCGCATCACCGGCGCGGTGATCGCCTCCAGGGCCCGGGCGACATTGTACACGAACTGGTTGCGCAGATTGATCACGTCGAAGGCCACCAGCCAGGACAGGATGGCGTTGATGATGATCGCGTAGATCAAGAGCTGAAGGATCGCCCCGATGATGAAGAAGACGAACTCAAGGATGGCGGCCATGGGGTGTCCCGATCTGACGTAAGCGCCGGTTCTAGCCGCGGGGCCTCCCCCCTGACAAGGCGGCGCAGGCTCCTGAGCCTTTGAGCGGCTTGACAGAAATCCGCCGCGCGCCTAACTCCGCGCCTTCCTGGGGGCCGTAGCTCAGTTGGTAGAGCGCCTCGTTCGCAATGAGGAGGTCAGCGGTTCGATTCCGCTCGGCTCCACCATTCCCCAGCAATATCAATCGCTTCCGGTTTGGCCTCAGGGCCGCCGGTCGCGGCTCTGCGTCTGGATAAGCGCTGGATAAGCAGAGCGCCCAAGCGAGCGACTCATGATCGCGCGTTGGAGGGATGGGGGAGGCCACACTCGCGCGCGGAGGGCGGCGGCTAGGCCAGTGGGTCGCTCTCAGGGGCTCGGCCGCCAGAGCGGATGGCACATAGACCCCCCCGGGGTCGCGGGTCCTCTGCCCCGATCCATCGAACGCGGCGTCGCAGCGGCCCGGGTTGGCTATAGTTTCAGACTAAAATCAGAGCCTAAAGAGCGGGGGCACTTTAGGGGGCGTCACGCTGTCGAGAGGGAAGCCTTGCAAATCAATGGGATAGGCTTTCCCGCATGAAGGCCGGCTAAAGTATGGTGGGAACCGTGGGAACTCTGGGAACCATTTGCTAAAGAGCTGAAAGTTAAGACCTTCCTGGAGATCAGCGGTTCCCACTACCTCCTTTCCGAGTGGGAACTAGTGGGAACCGCAGCCCCTGCCCCTCGCCTCCGGCCCCACCTTGGTTCGGCAATTTCATTCCCCCTTCCAGCCCAACCCGCGCGCGAGTGTGGCCCCCTCCCCGGCCGAACGGCTGGAGTTGATCTTGGCCGGAACACATGATCGGCTCATCCGGTAGACGGGGGCGGGGCGATGGACGCGGGATTGTTGGCGCAGGGCGCGCGGTGGGCGGCGTTGGTCGGCCCCTGGCTATCGCCTGGCCTGTGCATCCTGGCCGCCGTCTTCGGATGGCATAGCGCGAGAATCTCTACCTCGCCTGGGGTCGAGCCTCGCCCTGAGAATACGCTGATCCAGTCCGGTGATCCCCACGTTCAGCAGCTCGGCTACAACGCCGAATTCACCGCTTCGGTTCTGGCCCTCAGTCGGGATGGGCGGCGGGCTGGAAAATGGGCAAGGGCGGCGGCTGTAGCGGCCCTACTGGCTGCATTTCTGGCGCTCCCGCCGGTCGCGGCAATCATTCCAGGCCCATAGAGTGAACCCCGCCGGCTTGCGCCTGGCGGGGTTGTTGGGGACGCGGCCTCCGCAGAGACCCGGCCTTGTCGGCAAGTGCGAACCCGGTTCGCACCTCGGCCGCCTCTCAGCGCGAGTCGAGCGAAGGCTCGCCCGTCGCCAACAATTCCAGATCTCCGAGAAAGGCGAGCAGCGGCTCGACATCATCAAGGCCGCCTTCGCCATTGCGGGTGCGCTCAATGATCATGGCCAGCTTGCGGGCCGCCTCGCCGATGGTGCGGGGGCGTACGCTGATCGCGGTCCAAGCAATGGCCGCCGCCCTGCGCCCCGCCTGCTGGGCAAGGTCGCCTAGCCGGTGCACGTCGTAAGCGTCTTCGATGGCGAGCGCAGCCCTGAGCCAAAGCTCTCGCATAGCGGCCTCTTGCGGTGTCCCTGGGTTCACGCCTCGGAAGGGCTCAGGGGGCGTCACCCGTTCGGCCATCTCGGAAGCGGCGTGGTAGCGCTCTCGATGGGCCTCGGCCTCGCGGTGGGCCGCCAGCCAGTCGGCCGCCAACTTCGTGATTGTCGTCTGATCGGTCGCGGTCTGGCCAATGGCGGTGGTCATCTGGCGCTGATGCATAGAGGTCTCCTTGATCGCTGATATGAGGCCGCGACTAGCGGCCGAGGGCAGAGGTCACGTAGCCGGCGCGAGCTGCATTGACGCCGGCATAAGCCTGGCCTGCGAGGCTGCGACGGATCGGGCTGGCGAGCATCGAGCCGAACGAAACGTGGCGGGGTTGAGCGCCCTTGGCCCAACGCGGGGCGGCGGCGACCCGGGCGGCTGTGTTCTTGATCCAGCGCCATGCGCCGGCCAGGGCGTCGGCGAAGGTCCGGGGGTTCGGGCCACGAACCTCGGCCCGGTAAAGGCTCCAGGCCAGAAGCATCACTTGGCGGCGGGTTTCGGCGGCGGCGGTCATGTCGTCAGTCCCTCTTAACGGATACAATGTATCCGTTAGTCACCCCCCTTGCAAACAAAAAGGTGACACTGTATCCGCTTGTGGGAGATCGAGGGAAAGCCGATGACACTGACACCGGAGGCGCAGCGCGCCGCGCGAGGGCTTCTGAGCTGGGGGGTCCGGGACCTGGCCGCCGCCTCCGGCGTGGCCTGGACTACAGTCAGCCAGTTCGAGAATGGCAGGCCAATGCGGGAGGCAACTGCCGCCAAGATCATCGCGGCCTTTGAGGCCGAGGGCGTCGATCTGGTGGGTGACGCCGAACGGACGGGGGCGGTGCTGACGATCGCGCGTCGAAAACCCCGGCACGGGTGATGTCCGTCCGCCGAAGGCTATCAGCGGGGAGCGATCATGCCGCGCTGGCCGGGTAGAGCTGTTCCCCCGGCTGAATGGCCTGAGGTGCATCGACTGTCGCCGACTGGCCGTCTTGCCCCGGTTGACCACGCTGAATGGCGGCCACTGAACAGCGGGCCGCATCTCGATATTCCGGTGTCTCCGCAATCATTTCCAAGCAGAGGCCTTGCCGCCTGCCGCATCCTCCTTTCGGCCGGGTTCGATCTACACGCTGATTTGCACTTGATCGTTGAGGGTGCTCCACCGCCATCCTCGCCGGGGCAAAGGCCAACTTGGTGGAGGCTCTCGGCCAACTCTGCGGACCAACTCGCGTGGCCTCGCAGCACCTGGGGCTCGGACGGTGTCGCTTCCTCGTCCGTTGTTTGGGAGCTGCGCATAGGCGAAACGGTAGCGGCCGAGCTTCCCCGCGCGTTCCTGGATAGCTTCTCGCCGGCGGGCGGCCGTTCATTGGCCTGGGCTCTCTTGGTCTTAGGCGCTTGGCGCACAAGGGCCGATCTCGACGAATTTGCGCTGCTAGATCTTGGAGCCCAGATTGGCGCCCTCGAAAGAGACCCCGCTGGGAAGCGGCATATGGATCGAGCGCAGCAGCTCAGTGTGTTGCGGGAGGTTCGGGACCTGTGGCCACTAGGGACGCCCCCTGCAACCCTGGCCAACTTCATTGTTGCCGTGAAGAACGGTCGCCGCCCCCAGCCAACCGATTCCCTCGACTTCAAAGCTATCCTCACAGGCGTTCAAGCTTGGGACGGCGGCTCCCAACGTGAGGACCTCCGGTATGGCGATACTGGGCTGAAGCGCAGAATCCTGAGCGCTCAACTGCCCGCCACCGCCGACGCCATAGCGCGGCTCTACAGCCGACTTTAGGGGCTGTCGGTGGGATGCTTGCGCCCGACGACTAAAGAGCCATCCCGGTCTTTCCTCCGCCCGCCAGCGCATTGCTGGAGACATGAGGATCGACCATGGCGACTACTGAAACGCCCCGCCTACTCAACACAGCCGAGACTGCGAAAAGATTGGGCCTATCGGCCTCGTTCTTAGCCAAGGCTCGCATGGTGCCCGGAAGCGGCCCGCCACACATCAGGGTTGGCACGCGCGTTCTCTATGACGCCGCCGACCTGGACTTGTGGGTGGAGGCGCAGAAAGAAGGCGGCGGTGCAGCGGCCTCAACCGACCAGGCCGGCGAGCAATGAGCGGCCCCCGCCGGAGCGGGCGTGTGGACTTCGCCCGCGTCAACGAAGCCGCCTCCCGCCATGGCATGGCGGTTCTCCAGGGCCTCTTTCCTCGCGGCCGATTGGAGGGGCGGGAGTGGGTGTTCATCAGCCCCTTCCGGGAAAACGCCCTCGGGAGCTGCAAGGCCAATATCACCACCGGCAAGGGTGGCGACTTCTCACGGGGGGATAGGTTCGGCGATTTCGTCGGCGCAGCGGCCTGGGCTAGCGGCCTGAGCCAACGCGATGCCGCCATCCGCCTGGCCGAAAGCCTCGGCGTCGATCCTTTCGAATGAGCCTCAGGCGTGATCAGCCGCGCCGCCTTGCGAACCCGGTTCGCATCCCCCTGACAATCTGCATCCCGAGAGAGCGCAATGCAAAATAACAACCTGTTCGGCCTGCCCGCTGCGCTGGCCCTCTTGAGCCTTTCAACCACCACCGTCGCCAGCGCCATCGCGGTTCCGGTCGAAAAGTTGGAGGACGAACTCGAATTCGGTGGTGAGCTTTCGGGCGATGAATCTCGCCGCGTCCGTGCCTTTCTTTGGGGCCATGGCGTCCTTTTGATCGGCGCGCCGCTTTGCGCCGCCATCCTCTACCTGGCCCCGTTGGCGGGCCTTCGTCGTTGGACGATCTGGGCCGAGGGAGGTCCCGCTCGCCAGGGCGAGGGTCTGGCCTTCGCCGCCTTCTCTTACGCCTGGCGCTTTTGGCTCCGGATCACCGGCCAAGGCCATCGGCTTCGGAACCCCGCGAACGACGTTCAGCCCATGGCTGGTGGTGGGGCGGCTGAGTGACCGATAGTCCCGAGGATCCATTTGCCCGCATCCGCGCGGAGAAGGGCCAAGGGGGGCCGTCCCAGTCGGCGGCCTCCAAGCCTGAGGGCGTTCTTGTCCTGCCCGTACCGGACGACGCACCACCGCCGCTCTCGCGCCATAGCCGGCACGGCGAGCCGGCGGCGGTCTGGACCTATCGAGACGGCGGCGGGCGAGTCCTGGGTTATGTCGCCCGGTTCGATGTCCCGGGCCGCAAAAAGGAGGTTTTGCCGCTCACGCTATGGAGGGACGCGCGCGGGCTCCGGTGGACGTGGAAGGGCTTTGCGGAGCCGCGGCCGCTCTATGGCCTGGACCGCCTTGCCGCCGCCCCTGGCGCGCCTGTGCTGGTCGTTGAGGGCGAGAAGACCGCCGACCGTGCTGCAGCGCTCCTTCCTCGGTTCGTGGTCATCACCTGGCCAGGGGGAAGCAAGGCCTTCGGAAAGGTGGATTGGTCGCCCCTGGCTGGCCGTGACGTGGTGATCTTCCCCGACGCGGACCAGAACGGCGGCGGCCAGAAGGCGGGCCGTGAGGTTGCTCGCCTAGCGGCGAGAGCGGGCGCGGACGCGGTGGCGGTGGTCGAACCACCGGCTTTCTTGCCCGACACCTGGGACCTGGCCGACGATTGGCCAGAGGGGTTTGGCCTGGCGAATGTTGAGGCCCTGATAGCGCAGGCCCGGGACCAGGCGCGCCCCGGCGACGTTGAATGGCCCTGGGGCTTTCGGATGGAGGCGGACGGGCTCTGGTACGATCAGCCGCCCCAGGCTGGCGGCCAGCCTGTCCCCACGCGGCTTTCAGCTCCTTTCGAAGTGGTGGGCGAAGCGCGTGAGCCCGGCGGTGACGGATGGGCCGTCGTGTTGCGATTCCGCGACCGTGACGGCCGGGAGAAGATCGCGCCAGTGGCCAAGTCCCGCCTTGCCGGCGGCGGCGCTGAGGTGCGGGCCGAGCTGGCCGGCCTCGGCCTCAACATTAGTTCGTTTCCAAGCAAGGCCTCCAAGTTCATCGCTGCGATCAATGACGTGACCACACGTCGCCGGATCACCCTGGTCTCAGCTACGGGGTGGTGCGGAGAGCGCTTCATTCTGCCGTCCGGCCAGGTGGGCGGCGCAGCCGGCGAGGAAATCATATTCACGGGCGAGCCAGCCGCGCTCCACTATGGCCGGAGCGGGGCGCTGGAAAGCTGGCGCGAGGACGTGGCTGCGCCGGCCGTGGGGAATGATCTTCTAGCCCTGGCACTCTCCTTGGCCTTCCTGGGGCCGCTTATGCGCCCGCTGGAGATCGAAGGGGGCGGGGTCCATTTTCGCGGCTCCAGCTCGTGCGGGAAGACGACGCTGGCCTATGCCGCCGGGTCGGTCTGGGGCGGTGGCGGGCCGCTCGGCTTTGGCCAGACCTGGCGCAGCACGGCCAACGCCCTGGAGATGGTCGCCTATGGCCACAATGATGGCTTGGTGGTCTTTGATGAGCTGGCCTTGATCGCCCCGGAAGAGGCCGGGGCGGCGGCCTATAGCCTCGCCTCTGGCCAGTCCAAGGCCCGGTCTCGCGCCGACGGATCGCTGCGTCGCCGCTCAGAGTGGCGTGTGGCCATCCTTTCCACGGGCGAGATCGGCTTGGCCGACCATATCCGCGCCGGAAAGAAGGGCGAGCGCCCGATGGCGGGTCAGGAGCTGCGGCTCCTCGATCTCGCCGCCGACGCCGGTGCGCGAATGGGCGTCTGGGAAAGCCTGCATGGCCGGGCGAGTCCCGCCGTCCTTTCGGACGCCATCAAGGCCGCCAGCGCCCGGGACTACGGGCACGCCGGCCCGGCCTTTCTTGAGGCGTTCGGGCTGAACCGGGCGCAGCATCTGGCCACGGCCAAGGGGCTTCTGGCGGCCTTCCTCGCCAAAGTGACGGAGGAGGGCGACACGGGCCAGGCGCAGCGGGCGGCGGTGCGGTTCGGCGCCATTGCTGTGGCGGGCGAGCTGGCTGCGATGTTCGGAGTGCTGCCATGGCCGCCCGGTACGGCCGGCGAGGCGGCGGCCCGGCTCTATCGGCGGTGGGCGTCAGCCTTTGGGCGCGATCAGTCGCATGAGGCCCGGGCCGTCATCCGCCGCATCAAGGCGATCATCGAGAGTGAAGGCGCGAGCTTCGCGGCCTGGGATGATGGGGAGGATTTGGCCGAGGATGAGCCCAGCCGCGCCGGTCGGGATGAGCAAGCCCGTGGCCTCAAATCCTGGGGCTATCGCGCCAAGGTGGGCTCGGCTCTGGAGTTCCGGTTCAACGAAGCCGGTTGGGAATACGCCACCCAAGGATTTGGCCAGCAAGAGGCCGCCCGCGCGCTGTATGAGGCTGGATTGCTGGAGAAGGGTGAGGGCGCTCACTGGAAAAAGCGCCATTCCAGGAAGGGTCAAAAGCCTCGGTTCTGGACGGTTAAGGGCTCGATTCTAGAGGCGGAATTTGGCGACTGACCCCTTTGCCGAGGCCCTGCGAGCAGCCTATCTGGCGACGCCTGGAGCCGCTCTTCAGCGGTTCCCAGTCGAAAATCACTGGGAACCGCTGGCCGACGAACTGGGAACCGAAAAACCGTATTCTGATCAATCGGTTAAATCCAAGGTTCCCACAGTTCCCAGGGTTCCCACTGAAAATGGGACTATGCCGCGTCGCATACCCACGGAGGCGACCTCAACGACCCTTGCGGCCTGGGATGAGCGGGCTGCAATCCGCGAGTATGACGGTGGCATGAGCCGCCGCGAGGCCGAGCTTCACACGACTATGGAGCTGGGGCCGAGGCCAGAGGCCCCGGCCGAGGCCTAGGCCCTGAGCCGGTGCACGTTCGATGGCGCGGCCTCGCCCGCCACCACCGCCGCCACGCGGCGTCCCCAGGCCACCAGGGCGGCCTTTCGCTCCTCGCGGTACTCATGGCGCTGATAGACGCCCACAAGCCCACTCTGCGTTCCCGAGACGTGATTGAGAACGCGCTCCACCACATGAGGCGGGAAGGCCAAGGCCGCCATGCCGGTCGCGGCGGTGCGGCGAAGGTCATGGATGCGCCAGGAGCGCAGGGGCTCGGCCGGCGGCTCAAGGTCAGCCTCGCGGGCCTCCCTGGCCCGCAGGTCTTCGATCAGCCCATCTAGCCGCCGCTTGGTCGCTGAGAACCCGCGAGCCGGGCCTTTGCCCCTGGCCGGGAACAGGTGTGGCCCCAGCTTCGGAATGTCGGCCAGGAGCGCCAGGGCCTCAGGCGACAGGTCAACCTCGTGAGACTGTTTGTTCTTCGCCCGCTCGGCCGGGATGCGCCAGACGCCGGCCTCTAGGTCGATCTCGCTCCATTCCATGCCGGCGACCTCGGCCCGCCGCTGGCCGGTCAGCATGAGCAGCCGGAAGATCGGGGCGAAGGGGAAGCCGAGGCCCTCGGCCGCAGCCCAGATGAGCCGCAGTTCGTCGTCGGCCAGGACGCGATCACGGGCCGCCGGCCGGGGCGGGGCGGTGATGCTGGCGCAGGGCGAAACCGCGATCAGCTCACGGGCCACGCACCAGTCAAAGAGGGGGCGCAGCTCGGCATAGGTCTGGCGCGCGACGGCGGCCGAGCGGCTGGCGATGGACTCGAGCAGCTCAGTCACGTCGCCGCGCCGAATTTCGGAGATATGGCGAGAGCCCCAGGCCGGCACGGCGTCATAGCGCAGAAGCCGGGCGGCCTCTGCGCCGCTGCGCCGCTTGTCGAGGCGGCGCTCGATATAGGCCTCGGCCAGGACGGCGAACGTCTCTTGTTCCCGGCGGATGGTCTCGCGGCGTTGTGCGGCCTCGGCTTCCTGAGCCGCGAGGCGCTCCAGGTGCAGGGCCTGGCGCTCGGCCTCACGGTCGGCGAACGGGTCGTTCCCCAGGTCCACCGGGGCGAGCAGCTTGCGGGCGGCGGCCCTGGCCTTGGTCACGTTCCACATCTCGCCGTCATGCTGGCCGATGGTGATGCGGCGGGTCTTAGGCTTCTCACCTGGGGCGGCCTTGGCCCGATACTGGACCAAGTAGATCTTCGCCCCGGCTGGCGTGATGCGAAGACCAAAGCGCGGGAGGGCGGAATCCCAGACGTAAAGGTCGCCGGGGCCAGCCTCCAGGCCGTCCACCAGTCCATCCGTGAGCTTGATCTTGGCCATGTGCTTATCCAGGTCAGGGAACGCCTAGGCCCTGGATAAGCGCTGGATAAGCAGAACGTCAAGCTAAAGCCATCTATCCCAGGGAAACGTCATCCAACGCAGTAAGAGGTAGCGCTATGGAAACACTGACTAATCCCGCAACACGGGGAACGTCCAGGAAACGGCGTCCATCGCCAAATGACCTTGAACCGCTGAGAGGAGGTCAGCGGTTCGATTCCGCTCGGCTCCACCAGGAATTTCTAGCGCGTTGGTGCGGCTAGAAAATGTTTGATTTCCAGGGCTTCGCAGGCTCTGTGGTACCGATGGCTGGTACACAACACCCCTTCCCATATGTCACGACGTCCTGAGCACCTGCTCCGTCGCGGCGGCACATATTATTTCCGCATGCCCGTCCCGGAAGCCCTCCGGTCGATTGTCGGCAAGCGGGAGATCAAACGCTCCCTGGGGACGGGCGATTTTGCGACTGCCCGGAAGCTCCTCACAGTGGAGCGCCTCAAGGCCCAGGCCGAAATCGAAGCCGCGCGACGACGGCATGACGCTGGCCGCAGCGGAGGCCCGAAGAGGGTCCGGTCCCTTGGCGACGACGACCTTTGGCGGCTGATGAGCCGCTGGTTTGTGGCCCGTGAACGTGAGGCCGCGAACCTGGGCGCGCGAGACGTGAATGTCGATCAGCGCCTTGAGGAGATCGGCCACCTCGCCGATGTGGGCGACGACACGAGCGCCGTAGCGTCGATCCACAACGCGACGCGCAAGCTGCTGCTGTCGGAGAGCATCGACCTCGACCCGACCGACCCGAGCTTCGCCAGACTGGAAGGGCTCATCCACGAGGCCATGATCGAGCACGAGAAGCGCGTGGTCGCCCGCTTCGCCAATCGCCCCATGGTTCAACTCAACCCCCGCTTTTCCATGCTGTCAGCCGATACGGAGATCAGTGAGCGGTCCTCGTTGTCGTTGCGGGCGCTTGCTGATCAATTCGAGGAGGAACGCGCGCAGACCCAACGCTCCCCGACGGCGAAGCTGCGGCGTGACGCCCACGTGGGTATGATCCTTGGGGTGCTCGGTGAGCGAACTGAACTCGCCAAGATCGGCCGCGACGATGCCAAACGCTTCCGAGATGTCCTAGCGCGCTGGCCGGCTAACAGCACGAAGCGCTTCCCCGGCCTGAGCGTGGATCAGGTTCTCGCGTTGCCGGATGACAAGTTGGGCTCTCGCCTCGCGCCGCCCACAGCCAACGCCTATCTCCAGACCCTCTGCGGCATGTTCGACTTCGCGGAGCGGGAGCGACTTCTGGACGCCAATCCTGCCCGAGGGCTCCGCTTCAAGGGCGGCGGCCATTCCGAAGCAGACCGGCACCCCTTCGACACGGAAGACCTCAAGCGCATTTTCAACGCGCCGATCTACGCAGGGTGCGAGAACGACGCCGAGGGCTACTCGACACCGGGTTCTGCCCGCCCACGTCGCGCTCGCTTCTGGGTGCCTCTCATCGCCCTTTTCACTGGGCTTCGGCTCAACGAAATCTGCATGCTGCGCGAAGATGACGTGGTCGAGATCGAAGGCATTCCCGTGCTTCTGCTGCGGGCCGACGATCCCGGAAAATCGCTCAAGACCAAAGCCGCCGAGCGCCTGGTCCCAATCCACCCGGAACTTCAGAAGATCGGCCTCCTGAGCTACGCCAGGGGCGTGCGGGATGCACATGGCGTCGGGTCTCGGCTGTTCCCCGACCTCACGCATTCTACTACGGGCTATACGAGCAACAACGTGAGCAAGTGGTTCGCGCGGTTCTTGGACAGCGTCGGCGTCACGCACTCGAAGAAGACGTTCCATTCGTTCCGCCACACCTTCCGGGATGGGTTGCGCTTGGCGGACGTGAGCTCTGAGAATGCCGAGCTGTTGGGCGGCTGGTCCGTTCGGACAACCTCCCAGCGGTACGGAGGAAGTCTGGCGGTTCGAGCGAGGATCCTGGCGCCTGAGCTGGCGAAGGTTGGTTTTGGCGGGCTCGATTTATCTCATCTGCACCACGATACGCGCGGTGAACCCGGGTTCACTTTGAAGGTGCCTTAGCTCAGATTCAGCCAGCAGCGCTAGCTGGCCACTAGTTCTCGGGAGTGAGGCTCAGATGGACTCTCGGAGTGTCGCGGACCGAAGCCGCAACATGTCTAGGGTGCGCGGAAAGGATACCAAGCCGGAGCTGCGCGTGCGCAGCATTGCCCATCGTCTCGGCCTACGTTTCCGTCTTCACCATCGCGATCTACCGGGCCGCCCGGACATGGTGCTCGCCCGCCACAAGCTCGTCGTGTTCGTTCATGGCTGCTTCTGGCATCGGCACGAAGGTTGCCGAAAGGCAACCATGCCGGCAACGCGAGCGGATTTCTGGCAGATCAAGTTCGAGGCGACCATAGCGCGGGATCAACGACAGCAGGCCGCCCTAAAGACGTTGGGCTGGCGAGTGCTCGTGATCTGGGAGTGTGAGCTGAAGGACGAGCTCGCGGTTATCGAACGCTTAAAAGAGGTGGTCGATAGTCAACCAATCGATGCTACCGCGCCACGGGCGCACCCGCAGGAGCCGCAGCGTTGCGCGAATATCGCCGTCCCGACCACAACCTGCGATCAAGCTCAGCTGGGATCTATACGCAGCAGGGGTGCTGGCATAAAAGTTCGACCTGGATCCGGGGGGATCTCTTGCGCCGGAAGCTCGAATCTGACTTCGCGCACCTCCGCGATGGGTGTGGAGGCTGGTGCGACGGTGCGAGCTGATGGAGATCTCGAGCGGGAGGCGGAATGCGCCGATGCGCAAGAGCGGCTGGCTTGCGCGGACCTCTTCGCCGGCGCGGGCGGCTTCAGCTTGGCCGCGACGCGGGCAGGCCTCGCGGTGCGGCTGGCGGTCGAGCACGACCGGAATGCGTGCCGAACCTATCGCCGGAACTTCTGTGTCAGCGAGCCTGCACCCACCCTGGTCGAGAAAGACATTCGCGCTCTTGATCCGCTGGCGCTCGCCGTGGCGAACTTCCCCGCCGGAGCCCCATGCTCCCTGCTCCTCGGAGGGCCGCCCTGTCAGGGCTTTTCGACCCATCGCATCAACGACGCTGGCGTCGGAGACAAGCGGAACGACCTGATCCACGTCTATTTCGACTTCGTGAGAGCGTTCGCGCCGAGGGCATTCCTTATGGAGAATGTGCCCGGCATGCTGTGGCCCCGACATAAGGAGGCTCTAGAGCGCTTCTATAGAGAGGGTGCCGAAGCGGGCTATAGTGTTCTGTCGCCAGCTGTGCTGGACGCGCGAGACTACGGGATAGGTCAGCGACGCAAGCGGGTCTTCGTGCTGGGGCTGGCCGAAGGCGTCACCTTGGGCGATTTAGTCTGGCCACCGCCTCCAACGCACGGCAGTCCGGCGGCGCGGAAAGCCAATCCCGCACTGAAATCTTGGCAGGACTGTTCGGCCGTTTTCGTTGATGCGCCTCCCGATGATCCAAACGACGTACACATGAACCACGGTCGGACGCTGATTGAAGCGTTCGAAAAAACCCCGCCGAACGGCGGCAGCCGGCATGACTCTGGGCGGCTCCTAGCGTGTCATGACGGTCATGATGGACACAACGACGTCTACGGACGGATTGACCCGGCCGAACCCGCGCCGACGATGACCACCGCTTGCATCAACCCCTCGAAAGGGCGCTTCGTCCATCCGACGTTGAACCACGGGATCACCGTCCGCCAGGCCGCGAGAATTCAGACCTTCCCTGACGACTTCGTATTCGAAGGCGGCCTCATGGCGGCTGGCGAGCAGGTGGGCAACGCCGTTCCGGTATCCCTCGGTCAGAGGTTGATCGAACACCTGAAGCCCGTGTTGCAGCAAATGCCGCTGGAAGACGGCCGCAAGGCCACACGGCCGCGGGAAACCTTGGGCGCGGCGGCGTGATCAAGGGCGTCGCTTTTCAGACCAAGGCGCGGACGGTTGACCACCTCGGTCGCGAACAGATTGCTGATTGCCCCACGGCGATCTCCGAGCTTTGGAAGAATGCCTACGATGCCTATGCCCGGAATGTAGCGCTCGACCTCTATCCGGGAGACCGCCCGGTCGCCGTGATCTCCGACGACGGCCACGGCATGAACCGGGACGAATTCGAGTCCAAGTGGTTGGTCGTCGGCACCGAGTCGAAGGCGACTAACCACTCGACGCCCATTGAGGATCGCAACGGGCTGCCGCCACGGCCTCGCCAGGGACAGAAAGGTATTGGACGCCTGTCCTGCGCGAACCTGGGGCCCGTGCTGCTGCTGGTGTCGAAGCGGTCCGGAGCCGACTTCGTCGCGGCCTTGCTCGACTGGCGGCTGTTCGAGAACCCGTACATGAACCTCGGCGATATCGAGGTTCCCCTGACGGAGTTCTCCGCCAAGGAAGAGCTATTCAAACAACTACCCGAGCTTTCGCGTCGTATGACCGCCAACGTGCTGGGCTCGGACGACGAGCGCGGCCAGCGCGTACGAGCCGCCTGGTCCGCATACGATCTTCTCCAAGAGCGGTCGCGAGACCCTGATGTCGAGGACGTCACGCCTCTGCCATCGGCCGCAATTCTCGGAGACGCCGCCGAGCTACCATTCAATGCGACCCATCTTGCGACCTGGCCGGTTTGGAAGGACGACTCGCCGCATGGCACGGCCCTGCTCGTCACCAGGATCAACTACGATCTGGCGGTAGAGCTGGATCAGGCGATGCTGGACGCATCAGCCCGCGGTGCGCGGGAACGCTTCTTCGAAACGCTCACAAGCTTCGTCGACCCCTTCTTCGATCCCTCTGCTCCCGGCAGCGCGGCTTCACAGGTCGAGTTCTCCTATGCCGTCCGCGCCTGGAACGGTGAGAAACCTCGGCACATTGTCGGTGCCGAGAAGCAGTTCGATCGTCGCATGCTGGATGGCATGGAACACATGCTCGACGGTGTCGTCGACGAATACGGTGTCTTCCGCGGTCGCGTGAAAGCCTTCGGGCAGTGGATTGAGGGCCAGTGCGTCATCGAACCACCGAGCGATCTCATCATTCCTCGACGCGCGGATACCGAAGTCGGCCCATTCAACCTCTACATCGCCGCGATGGAATTTCAGGCGGCAAACACCACGTTGCCGCGTCATGAATTCATCCGTTTCCAGGAACTGGCGAAGCTGTACTCCGGCTTCATGGTCTTTCGTGACGGGCTCCGGGTGCTTCCCTACGGCCGTACAGACAACGACTTTTTCGAAATCGAAATGCGACGCAGCAAGAGCGCGGGCCGCGAGTTCTGGAACCATCGCCAGATGTTCGGTCGGCTGGCCATCCGTCGCGGGGCCAACCCGAACCTCAAGGACAAGGCGGGCCGCGAGGGTCTGCTGGACAATCGCGCCGCCAAGACGCTGAAGGCGCTCGTCTCCAACATCCTCATGCTGTCTGCGCGTAGGTATTTCGGTTCGGATTCGGATGCTCGGAAGACGCTGCTGCCTGAGATCCAGGAAGCCAATCGCGAGCAGAAAGCGTCTGAAGCTCGCAACAAGCTCCGACAGCGCCAGCGACGGGAATTCCAGTCTAAGCTCAAGCGGTACCTGGTCGAACTGCCGCCGCTAGTGAATGAGCTCGAAGACTTCGTCCAGGATCTGACTCTAACGAAGGAAGAGCAGATCGATCCTGCACGGGAACAGTTCGAAAACCTGCGGGACCGCGCGAGCGCATACCGATTGCCCGGTGCGCCCAAATCGCTTGGCTCGATGGAGGAGAGTTACGCCGAGTTTCGTGACCTATCCCGGGCCTCTGCCGATCTCCTCGAAGCGATCGAGGCGGAGCTACAGGTGCAGATTGAACGTCTGCGGCCGACCCGTCCTCGGGCGCTTCTCGAGCGACAGCTTGCTCGAAACGCGGCGCTCATCCATCACCGAGTCCAGGGCTGGAAGCGAACGATTGACGTTTTGCAGCGAGGAGAGTTCGAACGCGTCAGAGATCTGGTCCGTGAGCGCAACAAAGTCTTCCATGCCGAAGCGAGCCCGCTCTTAGTCCGCTTCGACCGAGGAGACGTCGATTACCACGAAGCTGCGAAGCTCTTGGATGGGCTCAAGGATTCAATCAACAGCGCAAATGAGGAACTTTTCGTTCCATACATCGGGGCTCTTGAGGCGCTCAAGGAGAGCATCGACCTCGAGCATTTAGCGACCTTTGGTGCCGACGAGGCCGGGGAGTTGCGCAATGAACTCGAACGGCTCACCGCATTGGCCCAGTTGGGGATTGCGGTAGAGATCGTCGGGCACGAACTTCAGAGCTACGACGATATTATTGGCGAGGGCCTAGCGCGGCTGCCCGCTGACGTCCGCGCCAGCAAGCCGGCCCAGGACATCGCATTTGGCTATGACGGATTGACGGACCAGTTGCGCTTTCTGTCCCCGCTTCGGCTCGCTGGGCAGCGGATTCAGCGGTGGATTACTGGAGCGGAAGTTGCGGAGTATCTGAACGAGTTTTTCCGCATACTCATGGCCAGAAACGCCGTTACCCTTGAGGCGTCCGAAGCATTTGAGCGCATCCGAATTTATGATCAGCAGTCGCGCTTATTTCCGGTCTTTATAAATCTCATCAACAACAGCATATACTGGGCCTGCACCAGGCCCAACGACCGCAAGATCGTCTTGGACGTCGTGGGGCGCGACGTGGTCATTTCGGACAACGGTCCAGGCGTTAGTGCCGAAGACCTGCCGAACCTCTTCAGCCTCTTCTTCACGCGGAAAGCTCGAGGCGGGAGAGGCGTCGGCCTATATCTCGCCCGCGCCAATCTTGCCGCTGGCGGGCACACAATACGTTACGAGCCCAAAGGCGACGGCATGCCGCTCGGGGGGGCGAACTTCGTCATCACGTTCCGGGGGGCTGAATACGATGGCGGCTGATCACTATTCCGCCTTTGTCGAAGAGGCGTTCATCCAACCCATTCGGTCGGTCCTGATTGTGGACGACGACTACCCGACGTTTGATGAGATGTTGGACGGTCGCATCGCTGAGATCGAAGGGAAGGATCGCGACACATCTAAGGAATGGCACAAGAAGCCTGAGCGGATCCGCAAGGTCATCCAGAATTTCCGACGGCCGGACCGTCCGCTTCTTGTCGACATTCACGACGGCACGAATGTTACCGGCGACGGCGATATCGAGATGGCCGCGCATCTCCATCAATCGGATTTGCTGGTTCTGGACTATCAGCTCGACAAGGCCAAGAAGGGCGACGGTACAATCGCCATTCAGATCCTGCGGCGGCTGATGCTCAACGATCACTTTAATCTGGTGGTTGTGCACACAAGCGAGGACCTGGAAACGGTCTTCCGAGACACCTTGATCTCCCTGCTGGTCCCGATCGGATTTGACGTCTCAGAGGGGGATCGGCTGGCAGCCACGCAAGCAATCGAAAACGCCGAAGCTAATGGCGACGACGAAATTCTGAATCGACTTCGCAAGTCGATTGCGGAAGAGCAGTATTTGGGCGCTCGAGATTCTAGAGACAATTATCTCCGGAAGATTGGTAAGGGAGAGCAGCCCTTTTCGGCATTCAAGGACGAATGTATGAAGGCGGGGTGGCCGGCTGATCTCCATAAGGTCGTCGCGCGATACCTTCTGGATCGCTTTCAGGAAACACTGAAGGGTCGGATGTATGCGGGGCCCGAGCAGCCTGCGCAATGGAGCGAGGCCGAGATAAAGTACATCTATGCTGACAAGGTCTTTATCGCCTTCTCTAGCAAGTCAGACGACGACGACCTGCTCTCTGAGCTCCTTGAATCTCTCAATGCATGGCGCCCGCCGCCGTCGCGCCTCTTCCTTGCCAAGATGCGCGCCGAGATGGACGAATACGGCGTAATGGCCCAAGGCTCGGTCCTGGAGAACCGCTACGCGCTGGCGCACTGGTATCGCAGACTGCTGCAGAACGACGGCAAGGTGCGCCGCTGGCTGATCTCGGAGAGCCTTGCGCGCCATTCCGAACAGCTAATGTCTACGATTCTACCCCGGGTCGAAATTTTCGCCACGAAGCTCGTGGCCGCGGAGGCCAATGCGGCCGATGGGAATGTCGACGCTCTCAACCAGCGGCACTTTGGCGTCGATCTGACCAAGCCTGAGCAGGGTCTGATGTCAGAGCGCGAGCACAACGCCTTCGCGGGGAGTAAGCCGCCGGAGGGATGGCATCTAACCACAGGCCACGTCTTCACCCTCGGCAGCGACTACTGGGTATGTGTTTCTCCGGCCTGCGACATGGTGCCAACCCAGTTGGGCGCCGATCGCATTGCGATGTTTGGTGAGCGGCTGCCCTTCATGGCAGTGCGCCTGCACGCCGTTGCAGACGCGAAGAAATTATCGGATGTGAACACGAATAGATACGTCTTCATACGAATGAACGCGGCAGTTAAGACGTTCTGTTTCAATAACCCGTCGGACCCAAATTCTTCGCCAAACTGGCAAATGCTTCTCGCCGGCGATAGGGGTCAGTTCCATGACGGGTTCGACTTCAGAGTCTTTGCTTCCGGGCAGAAAAACGGAAGGCTTGTTCAGCGCCGGCACAACGCAAGGGTCGTTGGGCAGCTGCGGTACGAGTACGCGCTGAATCTAATGCAGCGCCTGGGCGGATCGATCACGCGGGTGGGGCTCGATTTCGTGTGAGGAGCAGTAGAGGCCGGCTATCCGACGAATATCTCAGTGCGATGATAGGCGAGATAGCGCTGCTGAGACGGGGTGAAGGCCTCCGTCCTCCACATGGCCGGCGCTTCCTCGAAGCCGAAACGGTCGATGGCGAGCTGCTCGAAGCCGAGCCTGCGCAAGTCGTGTCTATCCACGCGCTTAGAGACCATCACGTCTGCTTCTTCGCCGAAGCTGATGAATCCGCGGTCAAAGAGAAGGTCTGCGTCGGGCGTCAGCAATAGGCCATTCATTCCATCAAGCCGTTCTGCCGCCGTCTCACAGAGGCGCCAGGGTTTTATGTGACTAGCGATAAGCAATGCTGGATTCGTGATGCCGGTAAGCCGGCAACGATCCTCAACCGCCTCGACGTTCTTTCGGAACGCGCCTTGCCCGCGCCGGGCTTTGATTACTGCCTGCCTGACAGTGTCCGTAAGCGATTGGTCGCTTAAGATGCCTCGTTCCACCTGGTCTTCGAGGATGCCGTTGACGATCTCGAAGGTCAGGCTGTTCGCACCGCCCGTCGCCGCGGCGCGGCGATCAAACGTCGCTTCCGCTGTAATGATCTCGAACACAGACTGGTCGACCTCAGCGAGGTAGGCCTTCTGGTTCCCATTGCCGGAGTCCGCCGTACGCATCCGGTGAGGACCGCGGCGGCTAGGCTGTGAAACGCCGGGAAGTGGCTTAGGCGGCAAGCGCCGTGGGCGTCCAGTTCCAGGGCAACAACTCGTTGAGACGACTGGCCGGCAGGTCGT
>CALEOQ010000307.1 GCA_937910255.1 uncultured Caulobacteraceae bacterium
GTGGACCTAGCTGCTGATTGATCTATGATGCAGTGTCATAAGGTCGGTCTAGTCGCGTACGGTCGTAGAAGAACTCCCGCGTTGACTTATCTGTTCTTGTATGTTTTTTTTTAATGATACGGCGACCACCGAGATCTACACTCTTTCCCTACACGACGCTCTTCCGATCTGATCGCTTCAATATCCCCGAACAAGTGATGATGCGACACATCCTGCTCACCAGCGGAGACGACGACGGGGTAGACGGGGTAGATGAAGCGACCGGCAAGCGCGCGCGGGCCGAACAGGTGCTCGAACGACTCGCCGCGGGCGAACAGTTTGCAGATCTGGCCAGGGAGTTTTCGGGGGATTCGAGTTCCAAAGACGATGGGGGCAAGCTCGGACTGATCGGGCGAGGCGACGTCGCGCCCAATCTCGAAGCTGTGGTCTTTGCACTCGAGCCGGGCCGGCCCAGCGAGATCGTCGAAGGAGTCGAAGGACTTCACATCGTTTGGGTCGACGAGAAAATCGAGGCCAGCAAGCTCGGCTTCGACGAAGCGGGCCTGACCCTGGCAACCGAGGGCGCCGCCAGGGAAGCTGCGAACCGCCTGGCGAAAGAAGTCTCGGATGCGGTCGTCGCGGGGCAGAGCCTCGAAGGCGCAGCGCGCAACGCGGGTTTCACGCTCGAACGAACCAGCCTGTTTACGCGAAGACGCGACGGCTTCATCCCCGGACCCGAGGGCGCTTCGCCCGGGATCCTCGCCCCGGCGCTTGCGCTCCCCCCCGCGGCGCCGAGGTCGACGCCGCGCTCGCCCAGGCGGCGTTTCAGGCCCTGGCCGGCGGCGGCGAGGCCCTGCGGTGGGAGCCCTTCTTCTTCGACTGGTTCGGCGGCGACGAGACCCGCGCCCTGGCCGGCGTGCGCGGCGACCTCTATCGCCAGGCCCCGTTCGCCGAGTTCCGCGCCCAGCTCGCCCCTTATCAGCCGGTCGATTCCAGCGCCCTGGGCCGCGACTATTTCGCCGCGCCGGAGCCGCAGGAGCTGATCTACGAAGAGATCGAGGCCATCTGGGCGCGCATCGACCAGGCCGATGACTGGAACGCCTTCGACGCCAAGCTGGCGGCCATCGAAACCGCCCGCCAGGCCTATGGCCTCAGCGAGGACTAGGCCTGAGGCCGTCGGCTCCGAGCCGCGGGGGACGCCCACTCAGCCGCGGCAGACCGCACAGCTTCACAGATCCGGTGACAGCCTCGGCTTGTCATGCTGTCCTGGCGCCTGCCAGCCCGTCCTCAGTCATCCCGGTACGCCCAGCCATGCGCCTCGTCTGCCTCACATCGGTGTTCGCGCTGTCCATGGCCGCGCCGTTCATGCCCGGAGCCGTCATGGCTGAAACCTCTTCCGCCAGCGCTCAGGCGCGCGCCACCTACACGGCCGCCCAGTTTTTCGAGACGACCAGCTTCGGCATGAGCCGACCGATGGGTCTGGCCTTCTCGCCCGATGGTCGCTCGGCGCTCATTTCCTCGGACAGGACGGGCGTGTTCAACGCCTACGCCCTGCCGCTGGCCGGCGGAGAGCCGGAGCAGCTCACCACATCGACCGAGGTGGCGACCTTTGCGGCCAGCTATTTCCCCAACGACGCCCGCATCATCGTGACCGCCGACAGCGGCGGGGGCGGCAGTGAGCTGACCCACGTCTATGTCCGCGAACTCGACGGCCAGCTGCGTGACCTGACGCCGGGCGAGGCGGTCAAGGCCGAGTTCATGGGATGGTCGCAGGACCGTTCCACCTTCTGGATCACCTCGAACGCCCGCGACCCCAATGTGTTCGACCTCTACGCCGTCGATCCCGCCAGCTATGAAACCCGCCTGATCTGGCGAAATCCCGGCATGTACGTGGCCGCCGTCTCCCCCGATGGGCGTTGGCTGGCCGCAGATAAGCCGATCACCAGCGCCAATTCCGACGTCTATCTGGTGGACCTGGTCGGCGAGGCTGAACCGCAACTGATCACCGAGCACGACCGCGACATCGCCTTCGCCACCTACGCCTTCACCGCCGATAGCCGCGCGCTCATCTACGCCACCAATGAGCACGGCGAATGGAACCAGGCCTGGCGGCATGATCTGAAGACTGGCGAGAAGACGCCGGCCATCAGCGCCGATTGGGACGTGATGTTCGTCAGCTTCTCGCCCTCGGGCCGCTATCGGGTTTCGGCGGTCAACGCTGACGCCTCCACGGAACTGATCCTGCTGGATCAGAACAGCGGACAGCCGGTCGCCCTGAAGGGCCTGCCGGACGGCGACATGGGTGCGGTGCGCTTCTCGCCCGACGAGAGCCAGATCGTCTTCACCGTCTCCTCCGACACCTCGCCGGCCGATGTCTTCGTCGCCGACCTGGCCAGCGGCCAGGCGCGGCGCCTGACCACTGCGCTCAACCCGGCCATCGATGAAGCCCAGCTCGTGGAAGCCACCATCGTCCGCTATGAGGGCGAGGGCGGCGTTCAGGTGCCCAGCGTGCTCTATCGGCCGCGAGGCGCCACGGCCGAAAACCCCGCGCCGGCCATCGTCCTGGTGCACGGCGGTCCCGGCGGCCAGAGCCGGCGGGGCTATTCCGCCATGATCCAGCATCTGGTCAATCACGGCTACGCGGTGCTGGCGGCCAACAACCGGGGCTCCTCCGGCTATGGCAAGACCTTCTTCCACATGGACGACCGCGCCCACGGCGAGGCTGATCTGCGCGACATCGTGGCCGGGGGCGAGTGGCTGCGGACCCAGGACTGGGTGGCCGACGACCAGGTGGCGGTGATGGGCGGCTCCTACGGCGGCTACATGACGGCCGCGGCCCTGGCCTTCCATCCCGAGGCCTTCGAGGCCGGGCTGAACATCTTCGGGGTGACCAACTGGGTGAGAACCCTGGAGTCCATCCCGCCCTGGTGGGGCGCCGAGAAGGACGCCCTCTATGACGAGATGGGCGATCCGGCCACCGACGCCGAGCGCCATCGCCGCATCTCGCCCCTGTTCCATGCTCAGAACATCGTGCGGCCCATGCTGGTGGTTCAGGGGGCCAATGACCCGCGGGTGCTGCAGGTGGAGTCCGATGAGTTGGTGGCCGCGGTGCGCGCCAACGACGTTCCCGTCCGCTACGTCCTCTTCCCCGACGAGGGTCACGGCTTCTTGCGCCGCGCCAACCGCATCACGGCCCAGGAGGCCTATCTCAGCTTCCTGGACGAGCACGTCAGGAAGTAGACGCGATCAGATCGGCTTGGGCGCATTGGCCGCCGGCGTCCGGGGCGGTCGCGCGCTCCACTGGGCGAGCGCCACCCCGGCCAGATCCCCAGCCCGTCGTCTAGGGACAGAGTCTAGATCTCGGTGCCCGCCGCATCATCAAAACAACAACCTAGCCCCACGTCCTGTCGTGCGCCCGCGCCCACTCCATCTCACTGCCTCCACTCTCGCCCGCC
>CALEOQ010000308.1 GCA_937910255.1 uncultured Caulobacteraceae bacterium
GTGCGGCGGCCACCGGGATCTCCACCCGTGCCCTAGCCGAGGCTCTTCCGGTCTGCGGAGGCCCAGCACCGGATGGCGGCGGGGGCCGAAGTTGGAGGTGATGCGGGCCCCGTCCACCGGGGTGCGCAGCAGGAAGCCGCGGATGTTCTTGCCGGTCTCGTCGAAATAGTCGACGTCGCCATTGTTGCGCTCGAAGCGGTAGAACTTCACGCCCTTGACCTCGGCGTATTCCAGTTCGCCGGTCTCGACCACGCGGCCGGACTCGGTGACCTTGCGCTCGAAGACCAGCTTGAACTCGTCGCCGGCCTTGATGTCGCGCTGGAAGTCGAGCTTGTGGGCGAACAGCTTGACCACCTTGGAGGTGACCGAGGAGGTCGCCCCCAGCTTGGCGGCGCTTTCATAGAGGGAGCCGTGGATCTCCCCCTGGGCGACCGTGGTCTCGCTGCGGATGGCTTCTTCCATCTCGCGCAGGCGCAGGGCGCCGTCGAAGGTGCGCGACAGGGTGATCGCCGTGGCCGGGCCGGTGCGCAGGGAGAGGCCGACCAGACGGGCCTCGCCCGCGCCCAGCTCGCCGCTCGGGCGCGCGATGGAGGCGTCGAAGGTCATGCCGGCCTTGATGTGCACCGTGTCCATGGCCTCGCCGAGGGTGCGAACCGCGCGGCGGGCTTCTTCGCTGGAGACGCCGGTACGGGCGACCGCCGCTTCGAGAGTGTCGCCGGGCAGGACCTTGACCGCGACATTCTCAGGACGGGCGAAGCCGGGCAGGGCCTCGGCCTGGGCGAAGGCCTCGTGCTGCAGCATGACGATGGCGGCGGCGTCGAGTTTTTGCGGCATGGGCGCTGTGGCCTCGGCGGCCGTCAGCTTCCAGCCCAGCGCCAGGGCGCAAATCCCCCCGATCCCGACCATCAGGCGGGGCGTATAGCGCAGGGTTGGCCGTCTCGGATCGAACTCTTGCATCGTGCCCCCGGATTCCAACGACGCCGTAGTCTGGGCCAACAGCGACCTGACACGACGAGATACAGCGAGTGGTAGGCTACGCCAGGGTCGTGTCATGCGGTTAACCGTTGGTAACTTTAGGAACATTGGTCGATTTGTCGCGCCTTGGCGCGCCAGGGGAGAGTGGGATCGCCTCAGCGCTGAATCTTTTCACAGCAGCGCCAGCACCTGCTCGGCCGGGCGACACAGGGCTGCGCCCTTGGCGGTGGCCACGATGGGACGGTTCACCAGAACGGGATCGAGGATCATGGCGGCGATGATCGCCTCGTCCGAGACGGCGGGGTCGGTGAGGCCGAGCTCGGCCGCCCGGGTCCCGCGTTCACGGAGCAGGCCGCGGACGCCGCCGGAACGATCCGCCAGGTCCTGCAGTTGTTCCCTCGTCCAGCCGGTCTTGAGATATTCGACGACCGTCGGTTCCACACCCTTTTCGCGCAGCAGCGCCAGGGTGTTGCGCGAGGTTCCGCAGGCGGGGTTGTGATAGATCACCACGTCGGGTCGGCTCATGGCCCTTCGATAGCCGAGCCCGCTCGCCGAACCAAGCTTCGCCTCACCAGGAAAACGCCTTTTCCCCTTTGACGATCAGGGAATCCGAGGTGTCGAAGGCCATGATGTCATCGGGACGCGGGGGAAGGGGCGCTGCGCCGATCGGCCAGCCCTCGGTGATGGCGCCGTAGCGCACCTCCAGTCGACCGTCCTCGGCTACCGGCGCGAAGCTCACCTGCAGCGGCTGTGCGTCGCCCGTCCAGCGCAGGCGTGTCCAGGCGCCGGGCGTTGCGAAGATCGGGGCGGCCTTCCCGTTCAACCGGACATCGGCGACTTCGCCGGTGACGCGAATATCCAGGGCGAGGATTCGTGCCGCAGGGGGCGCTGTAGCTGTGAAGACCTGTCGGCCGCCCCCAGCGTCGAGCTCGAGGGCCGGCTCCGGCAAGTCGAGCATCGGCGCCGGTGTCGCCCAGACAGGGTGCGGCAGGACGGGGGGCGCCTCAAGACGCGGGATGTCGCCGTCGGGCGAGCCCAAGGCCTGGCGGCTCCAGTCCGTAAGCTGGGGAGCGGCTTCGACGCGATAGGCTTCGCCGGCCGTCTGGTCGGCGAGATAGTAGGCCAGGGTGGCGCGGGGATGGCGCTCCGACCACGGAGGATCGACCCGCATCAGGGCCAGCAGGGCCAGGCCCGCGCCCAGCACCAGAAGGGCGGTGACCCGCCCCGCGCCGCCGACCTTTGGATGGGCGCAGGGCCAGAGGCAGAAGGAGATCGAAAGCGCGTCGTGTATGGGAAGAGTGTAGGTCTCTGTGGTCCCCGTATCCTTAAACAAAACACCAACCGAGCAGCCACGAAT
>CALEOQ010000309.1 GCA_937910255.1 uncultured Caulobacteraceae bacterium
GTGGACGTGGCGGCGGTATGTCATGAATTGTTTTGTTAAGGATACGGCGACCACCAAGTTCTACACTCTTTCCCGACACGACGCTCTTCCGATCTAAAATGACGGAACTAAAGACCACGCGCCCCCCGGATCGTGCGTCAGGAAGAGACCGACCTCAGTCCCCCACAACACCGATCTAGCATGGCCTCAGCCACCGCGCGACCGCTCGATAGGTCCCGCGGTCAGGGTTCGCCGGCAGGCTCCGCAGCCGTCAGGCTCCCGTCCGTCGGGAGCGGCAGGCGCAGGCGGTAGACCCCCTTGAACTGGTTGGGATCAGCCGGCTTGCCGTGACGGGTGATCACCAGGCGGCCTTCCCGGGCCAGGCCCACAGACACCGTCCGCACCCGCGAGAGCCACCGATGCCAGCCCTCTGGGTCGGCCGCCCGGGCCGCCTGTTCGGGCGAGATGGACTTGCCCGGCGCCAGCGGCGTCAGGAGATCAAAAATCGCCGTTTCGATAGGATCGGACATCAACCGCCACGCTTCAGGGTTTCGCGGGCGATGACCACCTGCTGGATCTGACTGGTGCCCTCATAGATGCGGAAGATGCGCACGTCGCGATAGAACCGCTCGATCCCGTAGTCGGCGACGTAGCCGGCGCCGCCGAAGATCTGCACCGCCTTGTCGGCCACCCGGCCCACCATTTCGGAGGCGAAGTACTTGGCCGCCGCGGCCTCCATGGTCACGCTGTGGCCCGCGTCGCGCTTGCGAGCGGTCTCCATGGTCAGGGCCTTGGCGGCCAGCGCCTCGGTCTTGCAGTCGGCGATCATGCCCTGGACCAGCTGGAACTGGCTGATGGCCTGGCCGAACTGCTTGCGCTCGCTGGCATAGGTGACGCAGTCGGTGAGCAGCCGCTCGGCCACGCCGACACAGACCGCCGAGATGTGCAGCCGGCCGCGATCCAGCACCTGCATGGCCACCTTGAAGCCCTCGCCCTCGGCGCCCAGGCGGTTCTCCACCGGAACGCGGACATTGTCGAAGGTGACGTCGCAGATATGGGCGCCCTGCTGGCCCATCTTCTTCTCGGGCTTGCCCACCGACAGGCCCGGCAGGTCACGGGGCACGAGGAAGGCCGAAACGCCGCCGCCGCCGGGCTTGGACGGATCGGTGCGGGCCATGACCGTAAACAGGTGGGCCTTGTTGGCGTTGGTGATGTAGCGCTTCGAGCCGTTCAGCACATAGGCGTCGCCGTCCAGCGTCGCCCGGGTCTGGACCGCGGCGGAATCCGAGCCGGCTTCGGGTTCGGTGAGCGCGAACGAGGTGATGATCTCGCCCGAGGCGATGCCGGGCAGGTATCTCGCCTTCTGCTCGTCGGTCCCGAACATCACCAGGCCCTGGCTGCCGATGCCGACATTGGTGCCAAAGGCCGAGCGGAAGGCCGGGCTGGTGCGGCCCAGCTCCACGGCCACCAGGCATTCGTCCTCCATGGAGAGGTCGAGCCCGCCGTACTCGGCCGGGATGGAGAGGCCAAACAGCCCCAGCTCCTTCATCTCGGCGACCACGTCGTCGGGCATGGCGTCGGTCTCGGAGACCTGCGCCTCCAGGGGGCGCAGCCGCTCGGTGACGAAGCGGCGGACGGTGTCGATCAGTTGGTCGCGGGTTTCGGCGTCGAGGGCCATGGCGGTCGTCTTTCCTGGAAGGTCTTAGGCTTTGGCGAGCGCCAGGGCCGAGCCCTGGCCGACGCCGACGCACATGGTGGCGAGCGCCCGGCTGCCGCCCCGTTCGTTCATGGCGCGCGCCGCGGTCAGCGCGATGCGGGCGCCCGAGGCGCCCAGGGGATGGCCGATGGCGATGGCGCCGCCGTGCGGGTTCACATGCTCGGCGTCATCGGCCAGACCCCAGGCTCGGGTGCAGGCGAGCGCCTGGGCGGCGAAGGCCTCGTTCAGCTCGACCACGTCGAAATCCCTGGGGCTAAGGCCCAGGCGACCGCAGAGCTTGTCCACCGCCGGCACCGGGCCATAGCCCATGACCCGCGGCGGCACGCCGCCCGAGGCGCCGCCCTCGATGCGGGCCAGCGGTTCGAGGCCCAGCTTCTGCACCATCTCGGCCGAGGCCAGCAGCAGGGCCGCGGCCCCATCATTGACGCCGGACGCATTGCCCGCCGTCACCGTGCCGTCAGGACGGACGATCGGCTTCAGGCCCTGCAGGGCGTCCAGGGTCGTGTCAGGGCGGGGATGCTCGTCCTTGGAGACCACCGTCTCGCCCTTGCGATCCTTCAGCGTGATGGGGGCGATCTCGCCTTCGAAATAGCCACGGGTCTGGGCCGCGCCATAGCGCTGTTGGCTGCGGGCGGCGAAGGCGTCCTGGTCGGCCCGGGCGATCTGATAGTCGGTGGCCACGTTCTCGGCGGTCTCCGGCATGGAGTCGACGCCGTAGTCCTTCTGCATCTGGGGATTCACGAACCGCCAGCCGATGGTGGTGTCGAAGATCTCGGCCGAGCGGGAGAAGGCGCTGTCGGCCTTGCCCATGACGAAGGGCGAGCGGGTCATGCTTTCGACCCCGCCGGCGATCACCAGTTCGGCCTCGCCCACGGCGATCATCCGGGCCGCCGCGATGGTGGCGTCAAGCCCCGAGGCGCAGAGCCGATTGACGGTCAGGCCGGGCACCGAGCTTGGCATGCCGGCCAGCAGCAGGGCCATGCGCGCCACATTGCGGTTATCCTCGCCGGCCTGGTTGACGCAGCCATAGATGACCTCGTCGACCTCCTCCCAGTCGACCTTGGGAAGGCTCGCCATCAACGCCCGGATCGGGTGGGCGGCCAGATCGTCGGCGCGCACCTTGGCCAACGCTCCGCCGTATCGGCCGATGGGGCTTCTGAGACCTGCGCAGAGATAGACGGTCCGGCCTTGCATGATCGCTCCTCGACCCCTAGGCCACGCCCCTGGCGCGGCCGCGATTGTTGCGGGCGGGCAAACTACTGTTCGAACGCGCGCGGGGCAAACCCGCCTGAGATCATTACGAGGGGAAGCTGGCGATGGATGGCGGCGGCGAAGCGCAAAACGGCCTGGTGACCGAGGGCGAATGGGCCGGTTGGCGCACCTGGGAGGGCTCCGACCCCTTCGAGGACCATGCCGGCCCGTTCTATTTCCGCCACGACCCCGACGGCACGCCCCGCTGCGCCTTCCGGGCGGAGAAGAAGCACATGAACGGCGGCGGTTTCATGCACGGCGGCTGCATCATGACCTTCGCCGACTATTGCCTGTTCGTGATCGCCCGCGAGGCTCTCCAGGGGAACCACTCGGTGACGGCCACCCTGAACGGCGAGTTCGTCGGCGCCGTGCCCCTGGGCGCGCTGGTGGAATGCACCGGCGAGGTGGTCAAGGCCGCCCGCTCCATGGTCTTCGTCCGCGGGCTCATCACCACCGGCGGCGAGAACGTCATGAGCTTTTCCGGGGTCATCAAGAAGCGCGGTCCGCGGACCTGAGTCTTGCGCCCTACCGCCACGACGCCATGTTGAGGGCGCCGCCCATCCGTCAGGAGTTCCCATGAGCCAGCCCGCCAAACGCAATCTGGGCCAGATCGCCATGGGGGCGGCGCTCGCCCTGCTGGCCGGGCCCGTGGCCCTGTTCAAGGCGTTCGAACTCGCCTTCTTCCTGACCGGCGTCGCGCCGGATCACTGGATGACCTCGGCCGAACCTACCGCCATGCCGGTGTCCATCGTCGTGCTGATCTTCTCAGGCCTGGTGGCGGCCTATGGGGTGCGCATGGTGTTCCGCGAGCTGAAGACGCCCACCTCGTGACGCGGCTTTCGGTCCTCGACCTGTCGCCGGTGGGCGCCGACGTCACCCAGGCCCAGGCGGTCCGCCAGACCCTGGAGGTGGCCAAGGCCGCCGAGCGGCTGGGCTATGACCGGTTCTGGGTGGCCGAGCACCACAATATCGAGGGCCTCGCCTCACCCGCCCCTGAAATCCTGATCGCAGCCCTGACCCAGGTCACTTCGACCATCCGTCTGGGTTCGGGCGGGGTGATGCTGGTCAACTATTCCCCGCTGAAGGTCGCCGAGGTCTTCATGGAGCTGGAGGCCCTGGCGCCGGGTCGCATCGACTTAGGGGTCGGCCGGGCCCTGGGCGCCGACGGGCGCACGGGCGCGGCGCTGCGTTCGGCCTCATCAGAGGCCTTTCCGCACTATTTCGCGCTGCTAAACGCCTGGCTGCTGGACGCCTCGGGCAGGGAGCTGATCGGACCCGACCATCCGGCCCGGGACATCCGCGCCCATCCCAAGGGGCCGTCACATCCGGACCTGTTCATGCTGTGCTCATCGCCTGACAGCGCCGACTTCGCCGGCCGGGCGGGCGTGGGCATGGTGTTTGCGGAGTTCATCGCCCGCGCCGACGGCGCACCCGCGGTCGAGGCCTACCGGCGCGCCTTTACGCCCTCGCCGTTCCGACAAACGCCGATGGCGGCCATCGCCACGATCGCGCTTGCGGCCGAGACCGAGGCGGAGGCTCTGCGGCTGGACGCGCCACGGCGGGCCTCGACGCTGGCCACGGCGCTCGGGCGGCGGCAGCGCTCCCCCGTTATCCCCGAGGCGCAGGCCTTCCTGGCCGACCACGCCGGCGATCCGCGTCTGACGGACATCGAGACGCGCAGCATCGCCGGCTCGGCCGAACAGGTTCGGGCGCGCCTGGAAGACAAGGCCAGGGCCAGCGGCGCCGACGAAATCTTCGTCATGGCGTCCGGACCCAGCCTGGAAAGCCGCATCCGGTCGCTGGAGCTGATCAAGCCCGCCTGAGCCCTAGAAGAGTCCGGCGCGCTGGGCGATGACCACCAGGGCGATGAGGACCAACAGGGCCTGGATGATCCCGTTCAGGGGGCCCGGGATGGGCAGGAGGCGCACGGCGTAGAGAGCGAGGCCGAGGACCACGAGGATGATGACGATGGTGATGAGCAATGACATGCCATCCTAACCTCTG
>CALEOQ010000310.1 GCA_937910255.1 uncultured Caulobacteraceae bacterium
GCCGGCGGCCCGCTTGCGGGCTGGAAGAAGCGTTTCATGTATGTGCGGCGGTAAATGGCCGCCTAAGCCTGCGGGGCGCCTGAACGCCCAATCAAGCCCGGCCGGGTTCCGGTTGCAGGCCGCCGGCATCCAGGCCGACCTGAAGACCGTCATGGCCCTGGGGGGTTATGGCGCCACGGCGATCACCGCCGTCACGGTGCAGAACACCCTGGGGGTGAGCGCCGTCCACCCGATCCCCGTGGAGATCGTGCTGGCGCAGGCCCGAGCCGTGCTGGGCGACATCGGCGCCGATGCGATCAAGACCGGCATGCTCGGCGACGTGGCCATGGTCGAGGCCGTCGCCAGCCTGCTGGACGAGGCGACGGGGCTGCCCGCGGTCATCGATCCGGTGATGATCGCCAAGGGCGGCGCGGCCCTCTTGCCGGACGCGGCCATCGCCGCGGTGCGCAGCCTGCTGGTCCCCCGGGCGGGCCTCCTGACCCCCAACGCCCCCGAAGCCGAAGCCCTGACCGGGCTGGCTGTGGAGAGCCTGGACGACCAGTGGCGCGCCGGCGAGGCCTTGCTCAAGCTCGGCGCCCGGGCGGTGCTGATGAAGGGCGGCCACGTGGCCGGCGAGCGGGTGGTCGACCTGTTGCTGACGCCCACCGGCGAGACGGTGTTCGAGACCGACCGCCAGGACACCCGCCACACCCACGGCACCGGCTGCACCCTGGCCTCGGCCTGCGCCACAGGCCTCGCCCAGGGCCTGGACCTGTCCACCGCCGTAGCCCAGGCCTGGGCCTATGTGCAGGAGGCCATGGCCCACGCGCCGGGCCTGGGGAAGGGCCACGGCCCCCTGGACCACGCCTGGACCCTGCGGGGATGAGCGCCGAGCCCGAGCTGGAACAGCGGCTGGCCGACATCCTGCGCGCAGCCCCCAGCCTGATGGGGGTGATGGAGACCGCCCGGGATCTCGCCCTGCCCGACTGGATGATCTTCTCCGGCGCCATCTATCAAAAGGCGCTCAACCATCTGACTGGCCGCGACCCCGACTATGGCCTGAAGGACTATGACCTCGGCTATTTCGATGCCGGCGACCTCAGCTACGAGGCCGAGGACCAGGTCATCCGCCGGGCGGCGGCGGCCTATGGCCCGCCCCTGGACGCCCTGGTGGAGGTGCGCAACCAGGCCCGGGTGCACCTGTGGTTCGAAGACCGGTTTGGCGAGCCCTACGCCGCGTTGAGCTCCAGCGCCGAGGCGCTGACCCGGTTCACCTCGACCATGTTCGCCGTGGGCGCGCGGCTGGAGGACGACGGGACCTTGCGCATCTTCGCCCCCTTCGGGCTTTCGGACCTGTTCGCCCTGCGCCTGGTCCCCAATCCTTTGCGCCAGACCCTGGGGTTCGCCCGTACGGCGGCGGCGGCCCAGGGACGCTGGCCGGAGCTGACCCTCCAAGCCTGATCACCGAACAGGGCAAGCTCCGCCTTGATGGGGCCGGGACCAGGGCCTAACTGAACCGCTCAACGCCAGATGCGAGACCTCCCATGCGCCAGTGGACCATAGACGCCTTCGCCACGGCCCCGTTCCGGGGCAATCCCGCCTGTGTGGTCGAGCCCTTCGAAGCCTGGCCTGCGGACGACTGGATGCAGACCCTGGCGGCGGAGAACAACCAGGCCGAGACCGCCTTCCTGCTGCGGACCGATGCGCCGGCCCGCTTCGGCCTGCGCTGGTTCACGCCCACCCTGGAGGTGCCCCTGTGCGGCCACGCCACCCTGGCCAGCGCTCACATGCTGTTCGCCGAGCTCGACGTCGCCGCCGCCGCCATCACCTTCGACACCCAGTCCGGTCCGCTGATCGTGTCGCGGGAGGGACAGGCCTACGCCATGGATTTCCCGGCCGCCCCCGTCCATCGGATCGACACGCCGGACGGCCTCGCCACGGCCCTGGGCGTCGAGCCGCAAGAGGTCTGGGCTGGTCCCTTCCTGGTGGCGATCCTGAAGGACGAGGCGCAGGTGCGGAGCCTCACCCCCGATCTCGCCGCGCTCAAGGCCATTTCCAGCGCCGCCACCCAGGGCCGCGGCAATGTCGGGGTCGCCGCCCTGGCCGGCGACGCGGCCCCCTATGAGGTGGTCAGCCGTTTCTTCGCCCCGGGATCGGGCATTCCCGAGGACCCGGCCACGGGCTCCCTGCACTGCATGTTGAGCCCGATCTTCGCCGCCCAACTCGGCCGGACGCGGCTGGCCTTCCACCAGGCCTATCCCGGCCGGGGCGGCGACCTGGACTGCGAACTGGCCGGGGATCGGGTGATCCTGCGCGGCCAGGCGGTCAGCGTGATCGAGAGCCGGCTGCGGCTCTAGCTCCATGCAGGACGGGCCGAGCCCGCCGTTCTTGAGCTAGATCGCAGACAGCCTGTTGATGTGGCCCATCTTGCGGCCGGGCTTGGCCTCGCGCTTGCCATAGAGGTGCAGCCGGGTTTCAGGCTCCGCGGCCAGTTTCAGCCAGGCGCCGGCTTCGTCGCCGAGCAGGTTGAGCATCTCCACATGGGCGCGGGCCTGGGTGGGGCCAAGCGGCCAGCCGGCGACGGCGCGGATGTGCTGCTCGAACTGGCAGACCTCGCAGCCGTCCTGGGTCCAGTGGCCGGTATTGTGCACCCGGGGCGCGATCTCATTGGCCAGCAGGCGGCCGTCCGCCAGCTCGAACAGTTCGATGCCGATCACCCCCACATAGTCCAGGCGGCCGAGGATCTGGGCGGCGATCCGCTCGGCCTGGGCGGCTAGGTCGGGGCCGGCCGGGGCCGGGGCCACGGTGCGGCGCAGGACGCCGCCCTCATGATGGTTCTCGCCTAAGGGATAGATGGCCAGTTCCCCGTCCCGGCCGCGGGCGGCGATCACCGACAGCTCGCGGACGAAGTCGGCCGGGGCCTCCAGAATGCAGGGCACGCCTCCCAGGGCCTCGAAGACGGCGGCGGCGTCGGCGGCGTGCTCCACCCACTTCTGGCCCTTGCCGTCATAGCCCTCGCGGCGGGTCTTCATCAGGGACGGGACGCCGATCTGGGCGGCGGCCTCAAGGGCGTCCTCGCCGCTGTCCACCTGGGCGAAGGCCACGGTGCGGACCCCGGCCTCGTTGAGAAAGGTCTTCTCGGCCACCCGGTCCTGGGCCACGGCCAGGGCCAGGCCGCTGGGCGCCACCGGCGCGCCCAGGGCCTTCAGCCGCTCGACGGCGGCGGCGGGCACATTCTCGAACTCATAGGTGATGACGTCGCAGAGATCGGCCAGGCGGGCGAGGCCGTCGGGGTCGTCAAAGGGGGCGATCACCGTCTCCCGGGCCACCCGGCTGGCCGGGGCGTCCAGCTCCGGCGTCAGGATGACCACGTCGAAGCCCAGGCGGGCGGCCGCCAGGGCCAGCATGCGGCCCAGCTGGCCGCCGCCCAGAACGCCGATGGTCGCGCCCGGCGCCAGGGGAAAGCCCGGTCCCATCAGTCTTCCACCGTCTCGGCCACGGCGTCGGCCAGGGCTTGCGCGAAGGCGGTCAGGCGGCCGGCGAGGTCAGGGTCGCCCAGCGCCAGGATGCGGGCGGCCAGGATGCCGGCGTTCTTGGCGCCGGCCTCGCCGATGGCCAGGGTGGCCACGGGAATGCCGCCGGGCATCTGGACGATGGAGAGCAGGCTATCCATGCCCTTCAGCGCCTTGGACTCCACCGGCACGCCCAGGACCGGCAGTTCGGTCATGGAGGCGGCCATGCCCGGCAGGTGGGCCGCGCCGCCGGCCCCGGCGATGATCACCTGGTAGCCCTTGGCCTTGGCGGTGGTGGCGAAGTCATAGAGCCGCTGGGGCGTGCGGTGGGCCGAGACCACCTTGGCCTCCCAGGCCACGCCGAGGGCGTCGAGCTGCTCGGCCGCCAACCGCATCGTCGGCCAGTCGGAGCGGCTGCCCATGATAATGGCGACGGGCGGACAGCCGCCTGGGCCGGCGGGGTGGGAATTGGCCATCGGACGGGCCCCTCGGTCGGAAAGGCGCGGAGTATAGGCGCCGCCTTTGCGCCGGCAACCGATCACCGGTAGGTTTCTTATGGTTAAGGCTGGATGTGATTCCCTTCCCATGAAGATCACGGGCGCACGCGCTGAACCCTTTGCGGCGATCCGCAAGCGGGCCCTGGCCCAGGCCGGCGCCCAGAGCGCGGCCGCCCGCGCCCTGCCGGCTGACACCTCGGGCTTCCTGGGCATTTCCGAAGCCGAGATGACGCCGGTGGTCCGCGGCGCCCTGCAGACCCTGCTGACCGAGATCGATGACCTGCGGGGCGAGGTCTCCCGGCTCAAGGCCAAGCTGGCCGAGGTCGAAGGCCTGGCCGACCGCGATCCCCTGACCCCGCTGCTCAACCGGCGGGCCTTTATGCGCGAGCTGTCGCGGGTGCAGACCTTTTCCCGGCGTTACGCCTCGCCGGCCAGCCTGGTCTATTTCGACCTGGACGACTTCAAGAGCGTCAATGACCGGTTCGGCCACGCCGCCGGCGATGCGGTGCTGAAGGCCGTGGCCGAGCGGCTGACCGGCCTGGTGCGCGAGAGCGACGTGGTCGGGCGGATGGGGGGCGACGAGTTCGCCGTCATTCTGGTGCAGGCCACGGTCCGCACCGCCCAGGCCAAGGCCGAGGCCCTGGCCCGGACCCTGGAACAGGCGCCGATCCAGTTCGGGGACTGGTCGGCGCCCCTGCACATCTCGTTCGGGGTCTGCGAGATTCCGCACGATGGAGAGGCCGAGGCGATCGTCGCCCAGGCCGATGCGGCCATGTTCATCCGCAAGCGTGAGCGCCAGACCGGCTGATGGCCTGGACGCGCACCTATGAAGAGGCCGAGCCCCAGCGGGTCAATCGCTGGCTGGCTCAGAGCGGCGTCTGCTCCCGCCGTGAGGCCGAGGCGCTGATCGCCGCCGGCCAGGTCTCCATCGACGGCGAGACGGTCTCCGACCCCGGCCGCAAGATCGAGCACGGCCAGACGCTGACCCTGGACGACGGCGCCCAGGCCCGCCTCGAGGGCCAGATGACGGTGATCGTCAACAAGCCGGTGGGCTATGTCTCGGCCCAGCCGGAGCCCGGTCAGGTTCCCGCCGCGCGCCTGCTGACCCGCCAGGCCCTGTGGGGGGAGGATAGCGAAATCCCCGCCGCCGATCGCAGCCTGGCCCCGGTGGGACGGCTGGACCTGGACAGCCGCGGCCTGCTGATCCTGTCGGAGGACGGGGTGGTGACCAAGGCGGTGATCGGCCCGGACTCCCAGATGGAGAAGGAATATCTGGTGCGGGTGCGTGGCGACATCGGCGAGCCGGTGCTGGCGCGCCTGCGCCACGGCCTGGCCCTGGATGGTCGCCAGTTGAAGCCGGCCAAGGTCACCCTGGCCGGCGACCAGCGCCTGCGCTTCATCCTGACCGAGGGCCGCAACCGCCAGATCCGCCGGATGTGCGACCTGGTGGGGCTGTCGATCATCGACCTCTACCGCCTGCGGATCGGCCCCCTGAAGGTGGGCGACCTGCCCGAAGGCCGCTGGCGACCGATCACGCCCCGCGAACGGGAAGCCCTGATCACCCCAGGCTTCAGCCCCAAGCCCGTCCGCCGCCGTTGAGCGCGCCTCGCCTTCGCCATAATGCCCGGTGAACTGGGGATGCAGGTCCCGGCGCCCGGCGACCCTTGGAGATGCTCATGTTGAAAGCCCTCGCCGCCTCGGCGCTCCTGCTGAGCCTCACCGCCTGCGCCACCCCTATGGAGGGCGGCGGCCAAGCCGCCCCGGGCGAGACGATCAGCCTGGCCGTGGGGCCGTGCTTTGGCTTCTGCCCGGTCTATTCGGTGAGCGTGGCGCCGGACGGGGCCGTGCGGTTCGAGGGCGAGCGGCACACCACCGTGGTCGGCGTGAAGGAAAAGACGGTCTCGCCTCAGGCCTATCAGGCGGTCGCCCGGTCGCTGGCGCCCTGGCGGCCGGCCAGCGGGACAAGCGCCGAGACCGAATGCGAGCAACGAGCCAGCGATCTGCCGACCTATACGGTGGTCTGGACGGATGCGGCCGGGGGCAAGACCACCCTCAACCACGACGGCGGCTGCATGTCGGAGACCAACCGCCAGCTCAAGGCGGCGCTGCAGGCCATTCCCGGCCAGCTGGGCGTGGAGCCCTGGCTGGAACGGCCGGCCAACGACCCCAATGTCCGCTGATCTCGACGCCTAGGCCTTGACCTTGCCCAGCTTGCGGATGGCCGGGGCCAGCGGCCGCTCGCCCTCGCCATAATCGGCCCAGGCGTCGGTCTTTTTCAACAGGTCGGGCACGGTGCGCAGGGTGAAGCGCATCGGGTCGAGGCCCTTGCGCACCTGGCCCCAGGTGAGTGGCATGGAGACGCCGGCGCCTTCGCGCGCCCGCGGCGACAGGGGGGCCACGGCCGTGGCCAGCCGCGAATTGCGCAGATAGTCGACGAAGATCTTGCCGTTCCGCCTGGCCTTGGACATCACCGCCACATAGCGCTCAGGCTCGTCGGCGGCCATCTGGCGGGCGACGTCATGGGCGAAGGCCTTGGCGGTGTCCCAGTCCAGGCCGCGGGCCTTGGCCAGCGGCGTGACCACATGCAGCCCCTTGCCGCCGGTGGTCTTGCAGAAGGCCACCAGGCCGAGCGCCTCCAGGCGGTCCTTCACATCCCTCGCCGCAGCGACCACGTCGTCGAAGTCGAGGCCGGGGCCGGGGTCGAGGTCGAAGACCAGTCGGCCGGGCGTCTCAGGATCGCCCTCGCGGCAATTCCAAGGGTGCAGCTCGATGGCCCCCATCTGGGCCAGCGCCGCCAGGGCCTCGACGCGGTCGATCTGCAGATAGGGCTGCTTGTCGCCGGCCACGGCCACCTGTTCGATCAGGTGCGAGGCGCCCTTGCCTGCATGGCGCTGGAAGAAGGTCTGACCGCCGATCCCGTCCGGGGCGCGGATCACCGAACAGGGCCGGCCGCGGATATGGTCGATCATCCAGGGACCGACGGCCTCGAAATAGCCGGCCAGATCGGCCTTGGTCACCGGCGCGTCGGTGTCGGCCGAGCGCGGCCACAGCGCCTTGTCGGGGCTGGAGATCGTCACCCCCATGACCACCACGGCGCCGGCCGGTCGGCCCTTGCCGCCAGGCTTGGCTGCCGAGGGTTTCGGCTGGGCGAGCTCGACCTCCTCCACCGGCGCGGGCTTTTCGACCTCCACCTCTTCGGCCGGCTTGTCGGCGCGCAGCCCCTTGAAGGAGCCCTGGCGGACCATGCCCTCGCCGGTCCAGCCGGCGAACTCGATCTCGGCCACCAGGTCGGGGCGCGCCCAGTTGATGTCGCCGGATTTCTTCGGCGCGCCGGGACCGCTGAACGGGCTCTTTTCGGCGGCGTGCGCCTCCAGTTCGGGGAGGACCCGGTCGACCGCGGCGCGCCCAAACCCGGTGCCGACCCGGCCCACATAGACCAGATGGTCGCCCCGATGAACGCCCACCAGCAGGGAGCGGAGCTGGCCCTTGGCGCCGGTCCAGCCCCCGATCACCACCTCGTGGCCGGCGCGGCATTTGGACTTGGCCCAGTCCTGGCTGCGGCCGGAGCGATAGGGGCCGTCCATGCGCTTGGAGATCACCCCCTCCAGCGACAGCCGGCAGGCCGATTGCAGCACCGCGTCGCCGGCGGTCTCGAAGTGCTCCACATAGCGAATCTGACCGGCCAGCGGCTTGGCGCGCCGCTCCAGAACCGCCTTTAGCCTGTCCTTGCGCGCGCGCAGGGGCAGGGCGCGAAGGTCCTCGCCCTCCAGGAAGAGGAGGTCGAAGGCGAAGAAGATCAGGTCCTCGCTTTGGCCCTCGGACAGGGCCGCCTGCAGGGCGGGAAAGTCCGGGGCGCCGTTGTCGTCCAGGGCCACGGCCTCGCCGTCATAGAGGCCGTCGGGCAGGGCTGTGGCGTGATCGGCGATGGCCTGGAACTTCTCGGTCCAGTCCAGGCCCTTGCGGGTCTTCAAGGTCGCCTGGCCGCCCTTGACCCGCAGCTGCAGGCGATAGCCGTCGAACTTGATCTCGTGGGCCCAACCCGCCCCCTGCGGCGGCCGGTCCACCGACTTGCAGAGCTGGGGTTCGACGAAGCCGGGCAGGGCGGCGGATGCGGTCTTGGGCGCGGTCTTGGGCCCGGCCTTGGTCTCGGCGGGCTTGGCCTTGGGCTTGGTCGCGGGCTGTGCGGCCTTGGCGGGCTCGCCCTTGGGCCGGGTCTCCCAGACGTCGTCAGCCGGGGCGGCCGCCTTGGTCTTGCCGCGCATGAAGGGCTTGGGGCCCTTGCCGGTCCCCGCCGCGATCGCCGCCATGGCCCGGCCCGAGGCCACCGAGGTGTCCTCGGTCGCCAGCAGGTCGTCGCCCTCGACAGCGGCTTCGTCCCGATGCTTGATCAGCAGCCAGTTCTCCCGCTTGCCGCCGGTGCGGTCACGCTTCATCCGCACCAGCACCCAGCCGCCGTGCAGGCGCTCGCCTTCGAGGACGAATTTCAGCTCGCCCTTCTTCAGGGCCTTTTCCGGATCGAAGCCGGGCTCCGGCGCCCAATAGCCCCGGTCCCACAGCATGACCGAGCCGCCGCCATATTCGCCCTTGGGGATGGTCCCTTCGAAGTCGCCATAACCTAGCGGGTGATCCTCGGTGGCCACGGCCAGGCGCTTGTCGGCGGGGTCGCGGGAGGGGCCCCGGGTCACCGCCCAGGACTTGAACACCCCGTCCAGCTCCAGGCGGAAATCGTAGTGAAGGCGGGTGGCGGCGTGCTTCTGGATGACGAAGCGCAGGCGCTTGGAGGGGGTGACGGCGTCGGCCCCGGAGGGCTCGCTGGTCTTGGCGAAGTCGCGCATCTCGCGGTAGCGCGCCAGTTTCTCCGCCATGGGTCTTCCTTTCGTCAGCTGGCTAGGGCCGACGCCTCTTGGACGGGGTCCTCGCCGGCCAGGGCGCCGACAAAGGCGTCGCGCCAGGCGCCCACATCCTCGCCCTGAACATTGCTGAACAAAGCGCGCCAGCGCTCGATTCGCTCCGCGAGCGGCATGGTCAGCGCCCGCTTGAGGGCCTCGGAAATCTCTTCGGGGCTGTTGGGATTGACGATCAGGGCGGCGGGCAGCTGGTTGGCCGAGCCGGCGAAGCGCGACAGCATAGATCGGAAGAGCACACGTCTGAACTCCAGTCACGTCGTAATCTCGTATGCCGTCTTCTGCTTGAAAAACAAAACCCCCCCCCCCCCCCCTCCCACGCTCCCCCACCCGCAGCCCCCCCCCCCTTCCCCCACCACACCAGCCCACCCCTCTCTCTTC
>CALEOQ010000311.1 GCA_937910255.1 uncultured Caulobacteraceae bacterium
GAGGGGGGGGTGGGGGGGGGGGTGGGGGGGGCGGGCGGGGGGGGGCGGGGGGGGGGCGGGGGGGGGGGGGGGCGGCGAGGGGGGTGGGCGGGGGGCGGAGGAGAAAAGGAGGCAGGGGGGTGATCCCAAGACGCGCCGCAGCCCTCTGGCGCGGCGGCACTGTCGGCCAGGGGCGCATGGCGGGCAAGCGCGCGCGCCCTCAGCTGCGTCACCCTCGGGCCTGTCCTGAGGGTCCCTGTCGAGGGCGGGCGCAAGCGGCGCGAGGGATCCTGGGCGCAAGGCCCAGGATGACGACGAGGGAGGAAGAGCGGTTGCGCCTAGGCCGTTTTTGGCCTGCGGCGCACCCGGGCCAGGCGGCGCAGTCGCCGCCAGAAGCGGGTCTTTTCCGGTTCGGGATAGGGCTGCAGATTGCGCACGAAGTCCTCGGCGCAGGCCTTCCAGGAGAAGGTCTCGGCGAACGCCCGCACCCCCTTCCGGTCCAGCGCCAGGGCCTCCATGCAGGCCTCCTTCAGGCCTTCGGTGGCCGAGGTGGCCAGGGCGCCAGCGCCCGAGCCCGGGATGATGTCGATGGGGCCGGGCGCCGGATAGGCCGCCACCGGCGTCCCCGAGGCCATGGCCTCCAGGATCACCAGGCCGAAGGTGTCGGTGAGCGAGGGGAAGACGAACACGTCGGCGCAGGCGAAATGGGCCGACAACTCCTCGCCGAACTTCGACCCGGTGAACACCGCGGTCCGATAGCGCTCGGCCAGCTCGTCCTTCTGCGGGCCGTCGCCCACCACCACCTTGGTTCCGGGCAGGTCGATGCCGAGGAAGGCCTCGATATTCTTCTCCACCGCCACCCGGCCCACATAGAGGAAGATCGGCTTGGGCAGGTGGGCGAAGATGTCCGGGTCGCCCTCGCGCCTGGGATGGAACATCTCGGTGTCCACGCCGCGGGACCAGGACGAGATGTTGCGGAAGCCGTGGCGGGTCAGCTCGTCGCGCATGGTCGGCGTGGCCACCATCAGCCGTCCGGACGGCCGGTGGAACCAGCGCATATAGGTGTAGCCCACCGACAGCGGCACCGGCAGCCGGGCCGAGACATATTCCGGGAAGCGGGTGTGATAGCTGGTGGTGAAGGGCAGCTTCCATTCCACGCAGATGCGCCGGGCGGCCAGGCCGATGGGGCCTTCGGTGGCGATGTGGATGGCCTCGGGCTCAAAGGCCTTGAACCGTTCCTGCACCGGCTCATAGGCGCCGATGGCGACCTTGATCTCCGGATAGGTGGGCAGGGGCAGGGTCTTGAACTGGTCGGGGCGGATCACCTCGACCTCGTGGCCCAGCTCGCGCAGCTCGCGCACCACCCGGGTCAGGGTGCGGACCACCCCGTTGACCTGAGGCTCCCAGGCGTCGGTGGCCAGCAGGATGCGCATGGGGCGCTGGACCTCGTCCGCCGGGGCGGCGGGCTCCCACATCCGCTGCGCGGGCGAGCGCACCGGCGTCGGCGGCGCGATCGGTTCCGGGGCGGGGGCGCGCCCAGTGGCGGCGGGAGCCGGCTGGACCCGTTCGCCCAGGGGCAGGGTGGCCTGGGCCTGGGCCCAGGCGAAGAAGGCGCCGAGCAGGGCCTCGCGGGTGGGGAAGTGGCGATAGACGGTGCGCTCGCCGACGCCGGCGTCCTTGGCGATCTCGGCGAAGGACAGCTCGTCCAGGGGCCCGGCCTCGAGTCGCGCGCCGACGGCGCGGAGGATCTGGTCGCGGGTGGCGGCCTTCTGGCGGTCGCGGGCGTCGCCAGACGCGTGGTCATCTTCACTCATGACAGTCCAACTGTCACGAGTGGCGCGGGCTGTCAACGAAGCCTGTACGCCTCAGGCGAGGATCGGTTCCGGCCGCGCCAGGTCCGGCTCACGGACGCCCTCGCCGGCAAGGCCGAAGGCCGGTTCGGGCAGGGTGCGGGCCTCGCGGACCGCGGTCCAGGAGCGAAGCTTGGCCCACTCCAGGATCTCCATGCGGCCGTCCATGTGCTCCACCAGGGCGGTGCAGCTCTCCACCCAGTCGCCGTCGTTGATGTAGAGGATGTCCTCGATCTGGCGCATCTCGGCCTTGTGGATGTGGCCGCAGATCACGCCGTCCACCCCGCGGCGCCGGGCCTCCTCGGCCACCGCGCCTTCGAAGTTTTCGATGAAGTGCAGGGCGTTCTTCACCTTGGTCTTCAGATAGGCCGAAAGGCTCCAATAGCCGAAACCCATGCGGCGCCGCACACGGTTGAACAGGGTGTTGGCGGCCAGGAGCCCCCGATAGGAGTAGTCGCCGAGGAAGGCCAGCCACTTGGCGTGCTGCACGACGCCGTCGAATTCGTCACCATGGGTGACCAGAAAACGCCGTCCGTCGGCGCCTTCATGGATCGCATCGCGGGCCACCACCACGCCGCCGAAGTGAATGCCGCAGAAGTCGCGGATGCGGTCGTCATGGTTACCGGGAATATAGACGACGTTCACACCCTTGCGCGCCAGGCGAAGAATTTTCTGAACCACGTCGTTGTGCGCCTGCGGCCAGTACCAGCCGCTCTTCATCTTCCAGCCGTCGACGATGTCGCCGACCAGATACAATGTGTCGCACTCCATGTGTCGGATGAAGTCCAATAGCATCTCGGCCTGACAGCCGCGGGTGCCCAGATGGACGTCCGAAACAAACACTGTTCGATAACGCTGGATTCCGATATCGCCCACGAACGCCTCCGGAACGACCCCATTTGACTGTCGGGTAGGCTGATTGCGTGTCGCTTTGATGAAACCGCACTGCAACACTGGCGCTGCAACATGGGCCGCCATATGTCAGCCGCACTTTGATTGAACCCTTGCCCGTGCAGATGGACGCTCGAACCTATCCCGCCAAAGAGACCCCGAAGTCTCGCCGGACCCGCGCCCGTATCCTGGACGCGGCCATGCGCCTGTTCGCCGAGGTCGGCTATCATGCGGCCACCAACGCCCTGATCGCCGAGGCGGCCAACCTGACCCGTGGGGCGATGCTCTATCACTTCTCCAGCCGCGAAGAGCTGGTGGAGGCCGCCGTGGCCCATATCGAGGTCGAGCGCGCCCGCCTGTTCGAGCAGGCCGCCTCGGCGCCCGCCGGGCCCGGCGTGGACGCGGCCGAGCACGCCATCGACGCCTATTGGGCCCTGCTGCACGAAACGCCCTTCGTGGCCTTCGCCGAGCTGGAGGCCGCCGCCCGCACCGACCCCATGCTGCGCACGCGCCTGGCCAACGCCCAGAGCGCCTTCGACCGCAATCAGGTGGGCGAGCGCTTCCTGGCCCTCACCCAGGCCGGCAGCGACCCGCGCTTCCAGACCAGCCGCGACCTCGGCCGCTTTCTGCTGGAGGGCCTGGCGCGGGGCTCGCTGACCTATGACGAGATCGCCCGGCGCGAACGCCTTCTGGCGGTGGTCAAGCGTGCCGTCCGCGCCCTGAACCGCAAGGGCGAGGCCCAGGACCTCTGGGTCGACTAAGGTCGTGCCTACTCGGCCGGCTCGGCGCCGGGCGCCAGGCGCTCGGCCAGGCGGATCAGGTATTGGCCATATTCGCCCTTGGCCTGGGAGCGGCCGAGATCGGCCAGCTGCTCGCGGTCGATGAAGCCCTTGGAATAGGCCACCTCTTCGATGCAGCCGATGCGCAGGCCCTGGCGCAGCTCCAGCGTGCGGATCAGTTCGCCCGCCTGGATCAGGCTGTCATGGGTGCCGGTGTCCAGCCAGGCGAAGCCCCGGCCCAGCAGCTCCACGTTCAGGTCCCCGGCGTCCAGATAGACCTGATTCAGCGCGGTGATCTCCAGCTCGCCCCGGTGCGAGGGCTTGAGGCTCTTGGCGTATTCGCTGGCCTTGCCGTCGTAGAAATAGAGGCCGGTCACCGCATAGTTGGATTTGGGCTGGGTGGGCTTTTCCTCGATGCCCAGCACCTTGCCGCCTTCGCCCAGCTCGACGACGCCGTAACGTTCCGGATCATTGACCGGATAGCCGAAGACGGTGGCGCCGACGCTGCGCTCATCGGCCGAGCGCAGCATCTGGCTGAAGTTCTGGCCAAAAAAGATGTTGTCGCCCAGCACCATGATGCTGGGCTCGCCGCCGACGAACTCTTCCCCCAGCAGATAGGCCTGGGCCAGGCCCTCGGGCTTGGGCTGGATCAGGAACTCGAACCGCACGCCCAGCTGGGAGCCGTCGCCGAGCAGGCGCTTGAAGGCGGCCTGGTCCTCCGGCGTGGTGATGATCAGGATTTCGCGCACGCCGGCTAGCAGCAGGACCGACAGCGGATAGTAGATCATCGGCTTGTCGTAGATGGGCAGCAGCTGCTTGGAGACCGCCAGGGTCAGGGGGTGCAGCCGGGTGCCGGAGCCCCCCGCCAGGATGATGCCGCGTCTCACGCCGTCTCCTTCTGGGCCGAAAGCTGGGCCACCACGTCCTCCAGCGCCTCCTGCCAGGGGCGAAGCTGGAGGGAGAACACCGCCTGCATGCGCCCGGAGTCCAGCACCGCGTTCAGGGCGCGCCGGGCCGGGGTGGGAAAGGCGCTGGTGGGCACCGCCTCCATGACCGGCGGATCGTCCGGCCGGGTCAGGGCGAAGATCGCCTGCGCCATGTCGTAGCGGGTGGCCGCGCCCGCATTGACCACGTGCAGCAGGCCCCATTCCGGCGCCCCGGCCGGGGCCTTGGCCAAGCGGTCCCCCTGGCTGAGGATGAAGGCGGCCAGATCACCGCTGGCGGTGGGGCAGGCCCGCTGGTCGGCCACCACCTTGAGCACCGGCTGGGTTTCGCCCAGGCGCAGCATCATCTGCAGGAAGTTCTGCCCATAGGCCGAAAACAGCCAGGACACCCGCATCACCAGGGCGCGATCGCAGGCGGCCAGCACGGCCTGCTCGCCAGCCAGCTTGGAGGCGCCATAGACGTGCAGCGGGGCCGGGGCGTCGGTCTCGACATAGGCGCTGGCCTTGTCGCCGGAAAACACCATGTCGGTGGACACATGCAGCAGGGGCAGGCCCCGCGTCTGGCAGGCCCGGGCCATGGCGGCCGGCGCCCAGGCGTTGACCGCATAGGCCAGGTCCGGCTCAGCTTCGGCCTTGTCGACGGCGGTGTAGGCGGCCGCATTCAGCACCAGGTCGATCTCGCCGGCCTCGGTCACGGCGCGGGCGACGGCGGTCGCGTCGGTCAGGTCCACCTCGGCGCGGGACAGGGCGGTGATCGTCACGCCCGCACCCGCGCGGTCGAGCATCTCCCGGGCGAGCTGCCCGGTGGCGCCGAACTGCAGAATGCGCAGGGTCATGCCTTGGCCAGGCCCAGGCGTTCGGAGTGGAAGCCCTTGTCGCGGATCGCCTGCCACCAGTCGCGGTTCTCCACGTACCAGGCGACGGTCTCCGCCAGGCCCTGGTCCAGCGGCGTGGCCGGCTCCCAGCCGAGCTCGGCCTTCAGCTTCGAGGCGTCGATGGAGTAGCGGAAGTCGTGGCCCGGTCGGTCGGCGACGAAGGTGATCTTGTCGGCGTGCGGCGTATTGGCCGGGGCGAGCTTGTCCAGCTCGGCGCAGAGGATCTGGATCACCTCCAGATTGCGGTGGGTGGAGTCGCCGCCGATGCAATAGGTCTCCCCCAGGCGCCCCTTCTGCAGCACCAGCAGCAGGGCCTGGGCGTGGTCGTCCACATGCAGCCAGTCGCGGACCTGGCGACCGTCGCCATAGACCGGGATGGTCTTGCCCTCCATGGCCCGGACCACCACGGTCGGGATCAGCTTTTCGGGAAACTGGAAGGGGCCATAGTTGTTGGCGCAGTTGGTGATCACCACCGGCAGGCCATAGGTCCGACCCCAGGCCCGCACCAGATGGTCGGCGCCGGCCTTGCTGGCCGAATAGGGGGAGTTGGGATCGTAGGGCGTCTGTTCGGTGAAGGCGCCGTCTTCGCCCAGGGCGCCGAACACCTCGTCGGTGGAGACGTGGTGGAAGCGGAAGGCGTCCCTGTCGGCCGCCGGCAGGCTGTTCCAATAGGCGCGCGAAGCCTCCAGGAGCACGGCCGTGCCGGTGACATTGGTGCGCACGAAGTCCAGCGGCCCGTCGATGGCCCGGTCATTGTGGCTTTCGGCCGCCAGATGCATCACCGCGTCGGGGCGGTGGCGGGCGAAGATCTCCGCCATCCTGGCTGCGTCGCAGATGTCGGCTTCCTCGAAGGCGTAGAGGCCCGATGAGGCGACCGCCGCGACATTGTCCAGATTGGCGGAATAGGTGAGGACGTCGAGATTCACCACCTCGTGGCCCTGAGCGACAGCTTGGCGCACGACGGCCGACCCGATGAAGCCGGCCCCGCCGGTGATCAGAATTTTCATATCGACCTTCGTCTGCAGGCGTTCGTCCGCGCCCGTTCCCATGACTCCTGCTCATACAGTGAAATGCGGCAGGCTCAAGACGGGCGCCCGTCGGCCGGGTTGTGGCAGGGCGCCAGCCTGCCTAGAGTTGAGGCCGCGCGCCGGGCGCGCATGGGGATGCTCAGTTGGAAGTCTCGACCGAAGAGTCCGTGGGCCCGGAACCGGCCAAGGCCCGCGCCGGGCGCCAGATGGACCTGGTCCAGGGGCCGATCGGCAAGAGCCTGATCGCCTTCACCCTGCCGGTGCTGGGCGCCAACCTGCTGCAGTCGCTGAACGGCACCGCCAACGCCGCCTGGGTCAGCCACATCCTGGGACCGGCCGCCCTGACGGCCACAGCCAACGCCAACAACATCCTGTTCCTGCTGCTCGGCGCGGTGTTTGGCCTGGCCATGGCCGCCAATCTGCTGATCGCCCAGGCGGTGGGGGCGGGCGCCACCGATCAGGTGAAGCGGGTGGCCGGCTCCAGCACCCTGTTCTTCGCCGTGATGTCGATGGGCGTCGGGATCACCGGGGTCCTCGCCACGCCGGCCATTCTGGACGCCATGGGCACGCCGGGCGACGCCCGGGCCGACGCCATCACCTATCTGCGGGTGATCTTCGCGGCCATGCCGTTCATGTACTTCTTCTCCTTCGTGATGATGGCCATGCGCGGGGCCGGGGATTCCCGGACGCCCTTCTACTTCTCCCTCTGCGCGGTGGGCCTCGACATCATCCTCAACCCGGTCCTGATCATGGGCCTGGGACCGGCGCCGCAGCTGGGCATCGCCGGTTCGGCCGCCGCCACCCTGATCAGCCAGACGGTGACCCTGGCCGGCATGATCACCTATCTCTACCGCAGCGGCAGCGTGCTGGTCCTGCGCCGCGGCGAGTGGGGGATGCTGCGCCCTGATCCAGCCATCCTGCGCACCCTGGTGGTCAAGGGCCTGCCCATGGCCATGCACATGCTGGTGGTGTCGGGCGCGGCCCTGGTCATGCTGACCTTCGTCAACACCTATGGGTCGCAGACGGCCGCGGCCTATGCCGCCTCCCTGCAGCTGTGGACCTATATCCAGATGCCGGCCATGGCCCTGGGGGCGGCGGTGTCCTCCATGGCCGCGCAGAATGTCGGGGCCGGGCGCATGGACCGGGTCGATCGGGTCGCCCAGATGGGCGCCCTGTTCGCTGTGGGCATGACGGCCGCGCCGGTGGTGCTGATCTATCTGGTGGAGCCGATCGTGCTGCAGCTCTTCCTGCCGGCCGACAGCGCCTCCACCCCCATCGCCCGGCATATCAACGCCCTGGCCATGTGGGGCTTCATCCCGTTCGGCGTGGCCTTCATCTTCGCCGGCGTGGTGCGGGCCACCGGCGCGGTGATCGCCCCCCTGCTGGCCATGGTCGTCTCGCTGTGGGTGGTGCGCATCCCCTTCGTCCACTTCATGATCCCGGTGATCGGCGCCGACGCGATCTGGTGGAGCTTTCCGGTCGGGTCGCTGGCGTCGATGGCGATGGCGGCGGTCCCTTCGCGAAGAAGATCGCGCTAACAACATATCCCTTTGTTTGTGCCACGTCCTGAACGGGAGTGATAACGTCCATTAGTTCTGCTCCTCGTTAGACTTGCTCAATTACTGAAATGCGCCATGATCCAAGAATTTCGTCGTCGTACAGAAGATCCAGAGAGAAAGCTCCGTTTTTGGTTGGTATGATGTGTTGAGGCATTGGGATTACGTATTCGGCAACCGTTACGGGATCAGCCGCCACCACTTTTATCTGCACCTGAAATACAATACTAGCGTCTGACAAATCGACGAATTTAAGTTCGAGGTCAATTTCACCATGAACTCCAACCAGGGCCAAGTAAAGGAATGGTGTTCCAGGCCTAGTGAATGGTCCCGTAATCAGCTTCATTCCTTCGCCGGCTGTTGGGGGCACTGGAGGGGCTGATGGCGGCGGTGTTTTGGCCACCGGGGTTCTGAAGTAAGTCGTAAACGTCCCCGCGATGACGTGTTTTCCGGTTATCCGATCTTGGTACACATGATCCGCGAGCACCATTGCTTGCAAGACTGGCTTTGGCATGGTCAAGACTAGTGAGATTGTAAGTTTTAGTGAACTCTTGCGGCCGACCTCCGACGGGTCAATGCCAATATCATTAAGCGTACCACGCAATGCGACGCGCCACCAGCAATTCACGCGCAAGCCATTAGCCCACGGGCCATCCGCCGCCCGTCTGACGCCCGAACTCGGCTTCCCGGCGCTGACCGCTGAATGTGCCGATCGTGCGTCCGTCGCTTTTCTGGGCGGTCGTGGGCACGCCGAGGCTAGTTATCGTCGCGTGAGGTCGGTAAGTGGGGCCTGGCTCAGTTACGTTCTTGAAGTCGCCGCATTTTGGGCTTTTCGTTGTGGGATTTGATATCCTACACAGGCCAAGCAGTCGTGAAGGGTGGAGAACTTAGAAAAACAAAACGACCTGATTCGAGTCTTTGAAAATGAGCTGAGCGCTATGTCAAACTTGTCGTTTCGACACACAATCATCCTTCCTATGGTCGCAGGTTGAGCGCGATGGCAATTGAGAATAGGAAGCAAAGTCGTTTCATGGGTTGACCCCTCCTGCAGCAATCCAATGCCTCGTGTCGTGTCAGGAAGTGTCCCAGCCTGGGACACTTGTTGGTAAATGGCTAATCTCGAATGCCAGCGCGCCATGTTGCCCAAACGCAAGCCAGCCTAGCAAACCATTCAGCGAAAAGCTCGTAGCAAGCCCAGGAAAAGCCGCTGCCGCACGATCGAGATCGGAAGAGCGTCGTGGAGGGAAAGAGTGTAGATCTCGGTGGTCGCCGGATCATTAAAAAAAAAAACAACAGAAAAACACACGTCTGACCTCCACCGTACTCTGTAATTACAGCCTAGCGCGTTGCGCAGCTAGCTCCATCTCCC
>CALEOQ010000312.1 GCA_937910255.1 uncultured Caulobacteraceae bacterium
AAGGGGACGGCGGGTCTGTTTTTGTGAGCGAGACGGCGGCCACCGAAGTCTCCCCACGTACCGTACCCGACGCTATGCGGAGCTTGGGGGTGGCAGGGATCGGCACGGCCGCGGACTCCAGGACGCCGGGAAAGAGCCGCTCGAACTCGCCCGCATGCGGGGTCAGGACGTCGTCCTTGTCGAGGACCGAGAACAGCTCTTCAGGATCTTCGCGGAAGACGGTGATGGCGTCGGCGTCGAGGATCAGGGCCGCGCCGGTGCGCGCCAGGGCCAGGACGTTCATCAGGGTCGTCTCGTTGACGCCGGCGGCGGGACCGATGACCGCGGCGTCCACGTCGGCGGCGAGGTTCTCCAGCTCGCCCTCGCTGTCGAAGGGCCGCAGCATCACCGCCTCCAGGTGGGCGGCGTTCACCGCCAGGGCGTCGGGCGGCGACAAGACCGTCACAACACCGGCCCCGATCCGCAGGCCGGCCCGGGCCGCCAGGTGCGCCGCGCCGGTGCGGTTGGCTGGACCGCTGATCACCACCATGCGGCCGCGGGCGTGCTTGTGCGAGGCCGCCGTCGGCCAGGGAAAGCGCGGCGCCCACAGGTCCGGGGTGTTTTCGAACAGGGCGGCCTCGCTCGGCGGCAGGCCGATATCGGCGACGATCACCTCGCCGCACCGCCCTCGCCCGGGCTCCAGCACATGGGCCGGCTTGCGGGCGTGGAAGGTGACGGTCAGGGTCGCGCGACCACAGATCCCCACCGGCTGGCCGGTGTCGCCGGACAGGCCGCTGGGCGTGTCGATCGCCACCACCCGCTCAGGCGCCGCATTGAGCTGCTGGACGACCCGGGCCGCCTCCCCGCTCAAGGGCCGCGAAAGGCCGGCTCCGAACAGGGCGTCCACATAGAGCTCGGCGGCCAGGTCGACGGAATCAATGGACTGAATCGGTCCCGACCACAGGGCCGCCATGGCCTGGGCCGAGGCGCTTCGGGCTGGCTCCAGGGCGGCCACCCGCACGGGCCAGCCGCGTTCGGCCAGCAGGCGGGCGACCACATAGCCGTCGCCGCCATTGTCTCCTGGCCCGCAGAGCACCAGGACGTCGCAGGGCTCAAAGCGGGCGACGATGGCCTCGGCCACGGCGGCGCCGGCCCGCGCCATCAACTCGGCGGCGGCGACGCCTGCGGCCATGGCGGCCTGGTCGGCGGCGCGGATCTGCGCGACCGTGAGAATGTGCTGGGGGGCCACGCGGTCTCCGGAACTCAAATCAACTTAAAGGACGCTGGTTGAGGCTTCTCGCCCCTTCTCCACCAGGGTCAAGGTCTTACCGTCGGTTTCCAGCACGGTGATCGAAGTGTGATCGGGTCGGAAGCCGACCACCTGATCATCGCCCGTCAAGCAGGACACCGCCGCATTGATGGCGACGAAGTGGCTGAACACAGCCGTATCGCCGCGGGCGACGAGGGCGGCGGCCACGTCGCGACGCCAGACGTCATAGTCCAGGTCCCCCTGGATCTCGCCCCAGGCGCCCTGGAAGGCCGCCTTCAGCCAGTCGCCGCGATCGGCGGCGGCCAGGTTGGCCGGGGTCGGGATTTCGCCCACGCCGGGATCGATCTCCACGTCCACGCCCAGGGCGCGGGCGGTCGGCTCGGCTGTCTCGCGGCAACGGGCCAGGGGCGAGGAGACGACCCGCGAGGGCCGCTCATCGGCCGGCAGGGCCATCAGGAAATCCCGGGCGGCCTCGGCCTGGGCCTGGCCGGTCTCGTCCAGGCCCGGGTCGTCGTCGTGGCCGCCCCAGGTGGCGGCGGGCTTCCCGTGGCGGATCAGATAGAGGCGGGGCATGGCGTCAGTCCGGTACAAAGAGGTTACGTTGCCCCTCGGGGGCGGGTCCGACACTACCGCCACGGCCGACGGATTCCACCGCCTCGAGGCTGTGCAGAACGGCCGGGTCGGCGGGCGTATGGGCGACGAACCGCCGATCGGCCTCGTCGCGACCGACCACGAGGCCCATCAGATAGCCCTCCCGGCCATGGACGACGGTGTAGGTCTCGATCACCGCGCGACCCTGCGGCGTTTCTGTGACAACCGGATGTGGCAGGGCGTCGATCTGGCGCTGGATGACGCCCGGATCCTGGCGTTCGAAGGGCGCATCCGGCGCCTTGCAGGAATAGATCCCTGTCGATTGTTTGGTCAGGAACCAGCCGTTGGCGGTCACCAGGCCAAAGGTGTCGCGCGCCTGGCGCAGCCGCTGCATCATCACGGCGATGGCGTGCATGGCGTAGTTGTTGCCTGGCCCGCCGGCATAGGGCAGCCCGCCGGTGACGGTCAGGCCGCGGGGATCGTCCAGGGCCAGGCCCAGTTCTTCGGCCCCGATCTCCACGGCGACGGGGAAGCAGGAATAGAGGTCGATGATCCCGATCTCGTCGAGGCCGATCCCGGCCATCTCCAGGGCTCGGGCGCCGGTCAGGCGCATGGCGGGGCTGGAATGGAAATTCTGGCGGTCCAGGGGATACCAGAGGTCCGACGCGTCGGCGCAGCCGTGCAGATAGACGAGGTTCGCCTCGGGCACGCCCAGCTCACGGGCCTTGGCCAGGCTCGCCACCAGGACGCCGGCCGACTGGTCCACATCCATGATGGCGTTCAGGTACTTGGTGTAGGGAAAGCCGACCATCCGGTTGCGCTCGGTGATCGTGATCAGTTCTTCGGCCGTGCGGGCGATGGGGAACCAGGCGTCGCGATTGCGGGCGGCCACCTCGGTGAAGGGGGCGAACAGATCTCCCAGCCGCTTCTGGTGATCTTGGATGCTCCGCCCGTCGCGAGCGCGCAGAGCGTTCTCGAACAGAGGATAGGTGTTGATCGGCCGGCCCAGGCCGTGCCGCGCCTCGTACGGCGTCACGCCGGGCCGGGGATCGCCGATCCGCTCCGGTGGATCGAGGCCCTGGTCTTCGTCCCAGTCGTCAAACCCCAGCCCCTTGGTCAGCCGCTTGGTGGCCGAGCCCAGGAACTCGCATCCCACCACCAGGCCAAGCTGGTTCTCGCCCTTGGCGATGCGCTCGCAAAGCGTGTTGATCAGCTGTTGCGGGCTGTTGCCGCCCATATGGGAATAGACCGACCAGGTCGGCGCCGCGCCAAGGGCCCTGGCGAGGCTCAGGGGCGGATTGGTGCTGTGCGGCGTCGCCCTCCCGCCCCCTGGCGCATCGACCGTGAACCCCACAACGGCCAAGCTATCGATGGCGGCCAGATCACGCTCGGCGAGACCCGCATTCTGCGCGGCGCCGAGCGCCGCAATCTTCAGCAGTCGGGTCGGCGCGGGCGCAGACTGCGGCTCGCCGCGATATGTGAATTGACCCGCCCCGATCAGAACTGGGGTTCTATCGTCCATCTCAACGCCTCCGCACCCGACTGCACCATTCGATCCTAGGGTGGATCAGGCCGGTCACAAGGCGATTTCCGCGGCGCACAATCGTTGGGCGCCAGTTGACTATTTTCTGCGCATCACGCGTTTTCGTCCTAAACCCGTGAAGGTCGGCGCAGGCAGGCTCTTGTGGCCTCGCGACTTGGCGTGCTCCGTCGCCACGAGCGCCAGGGCGGGCGGCCCATTCAGTGATTACGAGGCCCCATGAAGAAGATCGAAGCCGTCATCAAGCCGTTCAAGCTCGACGAGGTGAAGGAAGCCCTGCAGGAACTGGGCGTCCAGGGCATGACCGTGCTTGAGGCCAAGGGCTATGGACGGCAGAAGGGGCAGACCGAACTCTATCGCGGCGCTGAGTACGTCGTCGATTTCCTGCCCAAGATTAAGATCGAGGTGGTGGTCGCCGACGACCAGCTCGACAGCGCCCTGGAGGCCATCACGACGGCGGCGCGCACCGGCCGCATCGGAGACGGGAAGATCTTCGTCTCCGAAGTCCTTGAAGTTGTTCGCATCCGCACCGGTGAAACCGGCGCGCTTGCCGTCTGATCATCCATTCCAAAAAGCGAGTTAGGGGATAACCGCCATGACCACCGCCAAAGACATCTTGGACATGATCAAGGAGAAGGACGTCAAATATGTCGACGTCCGCTTCACTGATATTCGCGGCAAGATGCAGCACGTCACCTTCGACATCGATCTGGTCGATGACGAATTCCTGACCGACGGCACCATGTTCGACGGCTCGTCGATCGTGGGCTGGAAGGCCATCAACGAGTCCGACATGAAGCTGCGTCCGGACCTGGCCTCGGCCTATATCGACCCCTTCTATCAGCAAACGACGCTCTGCCTGTTCTGCGACGTGCTGAATCCCGACACCAACACCCCCTACAACCGCGACCCGCGCTCGATCGCCAAGGCGGCGTTGAACCATGTGAAGGCCGCCGGCATCGGCGACACCGTCTATTTCGGTCCCGAGGCCGAGTTCTTCCTGTTCGACGACGTGCGTTGGTCCACCTCGGGCCACAACACCGGCTACGCCTTTGACTCCACCGAACTGCCGGTGAACTCGTCCAAGGAATACGCCGAGGGCAATATGGGCCACCGGCCCGGCCCCAAGGGTGGCTACTTCCCGGTCAACCCGGTCGATTCCGCCCAGGACCTGCGCGGCGAAATGCTGGCCGTCATGGGCGAGCTGGGCATGCAGCCCGAAAAGCACCACCACGAGGTGGCGCCGGCCCAGCACGAACTCGGCCTGAAGTTCGCCGACCTGCTGACCATGGCCGACCGGATGCAGCTCTATAAGTACGTCATCCACAACGTGGCGGCCGCCTACGGCAAGACCGCCACCTTCATGGCCAAGCCGATGTTCGGCGACAACGGCTCGGGCATGCACGTCCACCAGTCGATCTGGAAGGACGGCCAGCCCATGTTCGCCGGCGACAAGTATGCCGGCCTTTCGCAGGAATGCCTCTGGTACATCGGCGGCATCATCAAGCACGCCAAGGCCATCAACGCCTTCGCCAACTCCACCACCAACAGCTACAAGCGCCTGGTGCCCGGCTACGAAGCGCCGGTGAAGCTGGCCTATTCGTCGCGCAACCGCTCGGCCTCCATCCGCATCCCGCATGTGGACTCGCCCAAGGCCAAGCGCATCGAGGCCCGCTTCCCCGACCCGATGGGCAACCCCTATCTGACCTTCGTGGCCCTGCTGATGGCCGGCCTCGACGGGATCGAGAACAAGATCGATCCGGGTCCGGCCATGGACAAGAACCTCTATGACCTGCCGCCCCGCGAGCAGAAGAAGGTTCCGGAAGTCTGCGGCTCGCTGCGCGAAGCCCTGGAGAACCTCGACAAGGACCGCGCCTTCCTCAAGAAGGGCGGCGTGATGGATGACGACTTCATCGACAGCTACATCGAGCTGAAGATGGAAGAAGTGATGCGCCTGCAGCTGCATCCGCACCCGGTCGAATTCGACATGTACTACAAGTGCTAAGCCTCACGGTCTGAGGTTTGGTTTGAAGGGCCGCGGCGCAAGCTGCGGCCCTTTTTCCTTCGCGTCCCCCCCGCATTGATTTGTCTCAGCCCCCGATTCATACCGGTGGCTCCCGAATCGCCCCAGCTTCCGAGCCAATGTCCAAGGCCCCTCCCCAAGCCTCCCTGTTCGACGACGCCCTGAACCCGGCCCCGGCTTCGCCCCTGGCGGAGAACCATGAGCCGCGCCCGAGCCCGCCGCCGCCCCCTGCCGACAAGGCCGCCGAAGCGCCATCGGCCGGCGGCTATTCGGCCAAGGACATCGAGGTGCTCGAGGGCCTGGAGCCCGTGCGTAAGCGGCCGGGCATGTATATCGGCGGCACCGACGAGCGCGCCCTGCACCACCTGTTCGCCGAGGTGCTCGACAACGCTATGGACGAGGCCGTGGCCGGCCACGCCAAGTTCATCGAGGTCCATCTCGATGCGGACGGCTATCTGACCGTCAGGGACGACGGCCGCGGCATCCCCGTCGACCCGCACCCCAAGCATCCAGGCAAGTCGGCCCTGGAAGTCATCATGACCGTCCTGCACTCGGGCGGGAAATTCTCCGGCAAGGCCTATGAGACCTCCGGCGGCCTGCACGGGGTCGGCGTCTCGGTGGTCAACGCCCTGTCCGAACGGGTGGAGGTCACCGCCTGGAAGGATGGCTTTGAATGGAGCCAGGCCTTCGCCCGCGGCAAGCCGCTCGGCGCCATCGAGAAGGGCGCGTCCACCCGCAAGCACGGCACGGCGATCCGATTCCTGCCCGATCCGCAGATCTTCGGCGAAGGCGCAGCCTTCAAGCCGGCCCGCCTCTACCGGATGGCCCGCTCCAAGGCCTATCTGTTCGGGGGCGTGGAGATCCGCTGGAAGTGCGATCCCGCCCGGATCCAGGACCAGACGCCGGCCGAGGCCGTGTTCCGCTTCCCCAACGGCCTGGCCGACTATCTGGCCGAGCAGGTGGAGAAGGTCGAAACCGTCACCCCCGAGCCCTTCGCCGGGCGCTTCGCCCGCCAGGGCGAGGCCGGCGCCGTGGAATGGGCCATCACCTGGACCGCCGAGGGCTTCGGCGAGGCCGACGGCTTCATGCGCTCCTACTGCAACACCGTGCCGACGCCCGAAGGCGGGACCCACGAGGCCGGCCTGCGCGCCGCCCTCACCCGCGGCCTCAAGGCCTATGCCGAACTGACCAACGAGAAGCGCGGCGCGGTCATCACCGCCGAGGACGTGCTCGCCCAGGCCGGCGCCCTGATCAGCGTGTTCGTGAAGAACCCCGAATTCCAGGGCCAGACCAAGGAGCGCCTGTCCTCCAGCGACGCCCAGCGCCTGGTGGAGGCCGCCCTGCGCGATCCCTTCGACCACTGGCTGACGGCCCAGCCCAAGGCCGCCAGCGCCCTGCTGGCCTTCGTCATCGACCGCGCCGAAGAGCGGCTGAAGCGGCGCAAGGACCGCGACGTGGCGCGGTCCTCGGCCACCCGCAAGCTCCGCCTGCCCGGCAAGCTGGCCGACTGCGCCATCCAGGCCTCGGACGGCACCGAGCTGTTCCTGGTCGAGGGCGATTCGGCCGGCGGCTCGGCCAAGCAGGCCCGTGACCGCCGCACCCAGGCCATCCTGCCCCTGCGCGGCAAGATCCTGAACGTCGCCTCGGCCGGGGCCGACAAGCTGGTGGCCAACAAGGAGCTGAGCGACCTGCTGCTGGCGCTGGGCGTGCAGACCGGCGCCAAGTTCCGTGAGGAAGACCTGCGCTATGAGCGCATCGTCATCATGACCGACGCCGATGTGGACGGCGCCCACATCGCCTCGCTGCTGATCACCTTCTTCTATCGCACCATGCCCGACCTCATCCGGGCCGGCCGCCTGTTCCTGGCCCTGCCGCCGCTCTACCGCATCAGCCATGGGGGCAAGACCGTCTACGCCCGCGACGACGCCCACCGCGAAGAGCTGATGGCCACCGACTTCAAGGGCAAGAAGCCCGAGATCGGCCGCTTCAAGGGCCTGGGCGAAATGATGCCGGCCCAGCTCAAGGAAACCACCATGGACCCGGCCAAACGCATCCTCGCCCGGGTGACCCTGCCGCGGGCCGAAGAGTCGGTGATCGACCTCGTTGAGGCGCTGATGGGCCGCAAGGCCGAACTTCGCTTCCGCTTCATTCAGGAGAATGCGGAATTCGCCACCGAAGATCTCGATGTCTGAGACCTGCCGCGTTGCGCGAACAATCGGCGCTCCCTGGACCCGCGGCGCCGTGTCATGCGTTGACTTGAAAGCGCTTCCGCCTATGTTCCGCGGCGCGCGTCGATCACGCCGCGCTTGTCGATCGGGGGCGCGACTTGACGCCCGCTGATCTTGATTTGCCGATGAATGACTGAATTTTCCTCTCTGGGCCTGTCGGATTCGACACTGAAGGCCATCGCCGAAACCGGCTACACTGACGCCACGCCCATTCAGGAGGCGGCCATTCCGGTCGCCCTGGCGGGTCGCGACGTCCTGGGCATCGCCCAGACGGGCACGGGTAAGACCGCCGCCTTCACCCTTCCGATGATCGACCGCCTCGCTGCGGGCCGGGCCAAGGCCCGCATGCCCCGGGCGCTGGTCATCGCGCCGACCCGGGAGCTGGCCGACCAGGTCGCCTCTTCCTTCGAGCGCTACGCCAAATATCATCGCCTGAGCTGGGCCCTACTGATTGGCGGCGTCTCGTTCGGCGATCAGGAAGCCAAGCTCGACCGCGGCGTCGATGTGCTGATCGCCACGCCGGGCCGTCTGCTGGACCATTTCGAGCGCGGCAAGCTGCTGCTCACCGGCGTGCAGATGCTGGTGGTCGACGAAGCCGACCGCATGCTCGACATGGGCTTCATCCCCGACATCGAGCGCATCTTCAAGATGACGCCGCCGAAGCGTCAGGTGCTGTTCTTCTCGGCCACCATGCCGCCGGAGATCACCCGCCTCACCAAGCAGTTCCTCAACGATCCCACGCGGATCGAGGCGAGCCGCCCGGCGACCACGGCCGAGACCATCACCCAATACATCTGCGACCTGCCGGTGTCGGACTCCAAGGCCAAGCGCGCGGCGCTGCGGGCCCTGGCCGAACGGGCCGACGTCAAGAACGGCATCGTCTTCTGTAACCGGAAGACCGAGGTCGACATCGTCGCCAAGTCGCTGAAGACTCATGGCTTCGACGCCTCGCCGATCCACGGCGATCTCGACCAGGCGACGCGGACGCGGACGCTGGAAAGCTTCCGCAAGGGCGAGCTCAAGCTGCTGGTGGCCTCCGACGTCGCCGCCCGCGGCCTCGACATCCCGGCCGTCAGCCACGTCTTCAACTACGATGTGCCCCACCACGCAGACGACTATGTGCACCGGATCGGCCGTACGGGCCGCGCCGGCCGCACCGGCGAAACCTACATGATCGTTACCCCGGCGGACTCCAAGTCCCTGGACAAGGTGCTGAAGCTGATCGGCCAGACCCCGCAGAAGGTCGATCTCGACCTCGACTGGGCGAGCCTCACCGATGAGCGCGGCGGACGCAGCGGCGGTCGCAGCAGCAGCGGTCGCAGCGCCGGCGGCCGTGGGGGCGAATCCCGTTCCTCCAGCCGCAGCCGCCGTCCGGAACGGACAGAGCCGGCAACCGAACCCACCCCGGCTGTCGAGGCCGCAGCGCCGGCCCCGGCCATCTCGGAAACGGTTGAGGAAAAGCCCCGCCGGAGCCGCTCGCGCAGCCGTTCGGCTGAGGCGCCAGCCGCTGCGCCGGCCCAGGCGTCCCCCGTCAGATCGGAAGAGCGTCGTGTAGGGAAAGAGTGTAGATCTCGGTGGGTGCCGTATCCTTAAAAAAAAAAAACCCCCCCCCCACCCCCCAGCCGCCCGCCACCTCCTGCTCCCACACCTCACCTCAGCACCACGGCCCACCACACCGTCCACACCGCC
>CALEOQ010000313.1 GCA_937910255.1 uncultured Caulobacteraceae bacterium
GGGGTGTGGAAGTCGGTCACTGACGAGAGAGACAAGAAGGAGGGGTGGATGGAAGATGGTTTTTTTTTTCAAGCAGAAGACGGCATACGAGATTACGACGTGACTGGAGTTCAGACGTGTGCTCTTCCGATTCCGCCCGGCGTGCTGGAGCGGCGCTATGTCCTGGCCCTGGCGCTGAAGGCGGCCCTGGCCGGCCGCGCAGAGGGCGCTCAGCCGCTGATGATCTTCGACGAGGTGGATCAAGGGGTCGGCGGCGCGGTGGCTGACGCGGTGGGCCTACGCCTGCGCCGTCTGGCCTCGGACGCCCAGGTCCTGGTGGTGACCCACAGTCCGCAGGTGGCCGCCCGGGCCGACGCCCATTGGCGGATCTCCAAGGCCGGCGACGCTGAGATGGTGCGCACCGCCGTGGAGGTGCTCTCCTTGCCTGATCGCGAGGAAGAGATCGCCCGCATGCTGGCCGGCGCCCAGATCACCGATGCGGCCCGCGCCGCCGCGCGAGCCTTGATGGATGCCTGATTTCCCGAGCGCCAAGCCGGCCGCCGACCTCACCGAGGCCGAGGCCGCCGAAGAGCTGACCTGGCTCGCCGACACCATGGCGGCCTACGACATCGCCTATTATCAGGATGATGCGCCCAAGGTCTCCGACGCCGAGTACGACGTGCTCAAGCGGCGCAACGCCGAGATCGAGGCGGTGTTTCCCGATCTGGTCCGCGAGAACTCCCCCAGCCTGAAGGTCGGCGCCGCGGCCTCGGCCCAGTTTTCGCCGGTCGAGCATGGCGTGCCCATGCTGAGCCTCGACAACGCCTTCTCCGACGAGGAAGCCGTCGAGTTCGAGGCCCGCGTGCGCCGCTTCCTGCGGCTGGACGACAGCCCGATCGCCTATACGGCCGAGCCCAAGATCGACGGCCTGTCGGCCTCGATCCGTTACGAGAAGGGCCGCCTGGTGCGCGGCGCCACCCGCGGCGACGGCAAGGTGGGGGAGGACGTCACCGCCAATCTGCGGACGCTCGCCGACATCCCCGAGCGCCTGGCCGGCTCCGGCTGGCCCGAGGTCATCGAGATCCGCGGCGAGGTCTATCTGGAGCATGAGGGCTTCAAGGCGCTGAACGCTGCGGCCGAGGCGGCCGGCCAGAAGACCTACGCCAATCCCCGCAACGCCGCGGCCGGCTCCCTGCGCCAGCTGGACCCGAAGATCAGCGCCCAGCGGCCCCTGCGCTTCTTCGCCTATGCCTGGGGCCTGGTGAGCAACCCCTTCGCCCAGACCCAGTGGGCGGCGCTGGAGGCCCTGAAGGCCTGGGGCTTCCAGACCAATCCGCAGTCGCGGCGGGTGGAGGGGGCCGATGGCCTGCTGGAGGCCTATCGCGACATGGAGGGGCTGCGGCCGCGCCTGGGCTTCGACATCGACGGTGTGGTCTACAAGGTCGACCGGCTGGACTGGCAGCAGCGGCTGGGCTTCGTCTCGCGCTCGCCGCGCTGGGCCATTGCGCGCAAATTCCCCGCTGAGCAGGCCCGCACCATCCTGAACGCCATCGACCTGCAGGTCGGCCGCACCGGCGCGGTCACGCCCGTGGCGCGGCTGGCGCCGGTGACCGTCGGCGGCGTGGTGGTGGAGAACGCCACCCTGCACAATGGCGACGAGATCGCCCGCAAGGACGTCCGCATCGGCGATACGGTGATCGTCCAGCGGGCCGGGGACGTGATCCCGCAGGTGGTCGGGCCGGTCGTTGAGCCCGGTGTTGAACGAGCCGAGCGCTACGTTTTCCCAGACACCTGCCCCTGTCCGCTGAAGACGCCGCTGGCGCGGGAGACCACGGCCTCCGGCGCCGAGACGGTGGTGCGCCGCTGCACCGGCGAGCTGGCCTGTCCGTTCCAGCGGATCGAGCACCTGAAGCACTTCGTCTCCCGCCGGGCCTTCGACATCGAGGGCCTCGGCGAAAAGCAGCTGCAGGCCTTCTTCGACAAGGGCTGGGTCAAGGAGCCGGCCGACATCTTCCGCCTGGCCAAGGACGAGGCCAGGCTGGATGAACTGCGGGCCACCGAGGGCTATGGCGAGACCAGCGTCACCAATCTGAAGGCCGGGATCGACACCAAGCGCGCCATTCCCCTGGACCGCTTCATCTATGGCCTGGGCATCCGCCACATCGGTGAGACCACCTCGCTGGCCCTGGCGCGACATTTCGAGACGGTGGAGGCCTTTCTGTCCGCGGCCCGCGCCGCCGCCGCCCAGCGGGCCGGGGCGGACTATGAGGTGTTCGCCCAACTGGACGGGGTCGGCCCCACGGCCGTGGACGCGATTCTGGCCTGGGCGGCCGCGCCTCACGATGTGCTGCTCCCTGAGGACGCCAGCTTCGAGGCGCGGCTGAAGGCCAGCGTCCCCAAGCTCAACAAGACGGCCCGCGAGGCCTTGGAGCGCCGCTTCGCCGACTGGGCGGCGTTTGAGGCCGCGGCGACGGTCCCCGCCGTCCAACGCCCGGGCGACGACTTCGGCCAACTCGCCGCGGTGGACCGTGTCGGCCCCGTGGCGCCGCCGCACGGACGGCACGAGCCCCGCGTGCGGCAGAGGGCGCACC
>CALEOQ010000314.1 GCA_937910255.1 uncultured Caulobacteraceae bacterium
GTGGGAGCGCTGTAGGTCTGGGGGTTCTGTTTTTTTTTCCAGCAGAAGACGGCATACGAGATTACGACGTGACTGGAGTTCAGACGTGTGCTCTTCCGATCTGAACCAGGTCGCCGGCCTCCACCAGTTCGGCGATCCGCGCCCGGGTCTCGGCCGGCGCCATGCGGAAATAGTCGCGCAGGTCCCGTTCGGTGGCCACGCCCTGCGCCCTGGCGGCGATGCGCACCAGCTCCCGCTGGGCGTCCTCGCGGGCGGGGGGCGGCGCCCCATGGATATCGGCCGGCAAAACCTCATGCGGCAACCCGTAGACCCGCTCGAAAGTCGCCCGCCTCGTGGCGGTGGTCAGGCGGCCGGTCCAGAACAGGCATTCGGCCGCCCGCTTGGCCTCGCTCCAGCCCCACCAGCCGCCGGCGCCCTTGACCCCCAACTCCAGCTCAGAGGCCGAAAGCGGGCCGCGCTCGGCCACCGCCGCCAGGGCGCGCTCCATCAGGGCGGGGTGTTCGCGCAGGAACCTGGCGACGCCTTTCCACACCCCCACCCCCTCGCGGGCGTCCTCCATCCGCCATCGCAGCAGGGGCTGGGTGGCCAGGGGCAGGAGCGAGGCCTCATGCGCCCAGTACTCGAAGAAGGCCGGCCGCTTGCCCCAGGCCAGGCCCTCCAGCGCCTCCCGTGGGTAGGGGCCGAGGCGAGAGAAGAAGGGCAGGTAGTGGGTGCGCGACACCACATTGACCGAGTCGATCTGCACCACACCGAGGCGCGCCATGACATCGACCAGATGGCGCCGCCCTGCCGCCTGGGGCCGCGCCCGGCCAAAACCCTGCGCAGCCAGGGCGATGCGGCGGGCCTGGGCGGCGCTCAGCTGTTCGAGGGGTGGGGCGGGGGGCAAGTCGGGCCGGTCAGATCAGCGTTCGGGCCATTCGGCCCAGGCTTGAGCCTCAGGCGGCGGCAGCGCCACCTCCATCTCGCAGACCAGGCCGGAGGTCGGGAAGTCCATGCGCACCTCGCCGACGAACTCGGCGGCCAGACCGCGCTGGATCAGCCGTGAGCCGAATCCCTTTCGCGTGGGCGGGATGACCGGCGGCCCGCCCCGTTCGCGCCAACTCAGTTGAAGCTTGGGCGGATCGGCCGTCTCTTCCATCCGCCAGTCCAGCTCGATCTCGCCGGACCCGTTGCTCAGCGCGCCATACTTGGCGGCGTTGGTGGCCAGCTCGTGGAAGGCCAGCGCCATGGCGATGGCGGCGCGGGGGGGCAGGATCACGCCCGGTCCCTCGATGCGGAACCGCTCCTGGCCATAGGGTTCGGCGGCCTGGGCGGCGATCTCCTCCAGCCGGGCGCCGGCCCAGCGGGCGTCGGTCAGCACGTCGTGGGCCTTGGCCAGCGCCAGGAGTCGCGAGGTCAGGGCTTCTCGCACCTCGATCGGCACCTCGCGTCCGCGCAGAGTCTGAGCCGAGATGGCCTGCACCGTCGCCAGGGAGTTCTTCACCCGGTGGTTCAGTTCGTGAACCATTAGGCGCAGGTGGTCCTCGGCGAGTTTTCGTTCGGTGATGTCCCGGTAGAAGATCGCCAGGCCTTCCTCCACCGGGTTGCCGCGCACGTCGAGCCAGGCGACGCGGCCGTCTGGAAAGACGTAGCGGTTTTCGATGGCGAAGCTGGTGCGCTCGCTCATGGCCTGACGATAGGTTTGGCCCAGAGGCTTGTCGTAGGTGTCTGGCCAGAGCTCCCAATGCTTGTGGCCGATGAAGGCTTCCCGCGGGCGCCCATCCACACGGACCCCCTCGGCGTTGATCTCCAGAATGGTGAAGTCGTGGGCCAGCAGCAGGAAGCCGTCGGTCATGCCCTCAAGCACGCTGCGGGCGCGGTCCCGTTCGGCCTTGAGGGCGGCCTCTGCGCGAACCTGTTCGGTGGTTTCCACGACGATGGCGATGACGCCGGCCGGCTTGCCGGCCTCATCGAAGACCGGCGAGTAGTCCAGGTTCATCACCACGGTCTCGGCCTGGCCGTGGCGGTGGAGCACCAACTCCTGGTTGTCGAAGGACAGGGACCCTCCGGCCAGGCCCACCTCCATCACGTGGGCGTCGAAATCGGCCACCTCGGGCCAGGCCTCCAGCACGGTCCCGCCCAGCAGCTCGGGATGGCGACCGCCGGCGACCACCGAATAGGCGTCGTTGTAGAGCATGACGCCTTGGCGACCCCACAGCATGGCCATGGGAATGGGCGAATGAAGAACCATGCTGAGCGCGGTGAGCAGGCTCTGGGGCCAGTTTTCGATCGGACCGATGGGACTCTTCGACCAGTCCCGCCGTGCGATCAGGGCGCCGGTCTCACCGCCGGTCTGGAGGAAAGCGACCCGTTCATTCACGCGCAGCGTGGTCGGGCTTTCATGGGACTGCGACACGAACGCGAGGGCTCCACGCCAAGGGCTCGCGACGCAGTCTAGCCGTGTCCGAAGCCGGTAAGCCAACGAAATCGGCTAGTTGCAGAGCCGCCCATCGGTGAGCGCGGCGATCTCGAACCGGAAAAGCACCTCGGGGTCCGGGGCCTCCACCGTCTTGGCGATGGGGGCCGGCGCGAGCGTGTTCACCAGATGGCGGATGACGTTGAGGCGCGCGGTCTTCTTGTGATCGGCCTTGACGCAGACCCAGGGCGCCAGGGTCGTGTCGGTGCGCCGGAGCATCTCGTCACGGGCGGCGGTGTAGTCGTCCCAGCGGGGCTGGGCGAAGTCGTCCAGGGGGCTCGACTTCAGCACCTTCAGCGGATCGTCCTTGCGCTCGGCCAGGCGCTCGGCCTGTTCCGACTTCGTGACATCCATCCAGATCTTCACCAGCCGGATGCCCGATCCCACCAGCATCTCTTCGAACAGGGGAACCTCGCGCAGGAAGTCCTCCTGATCAGCCGGCGTGGAAAAGCCCATCACCCGCTCGACGCCGGCCCGATTGTACCAGGAGCGGTTGAAGATCACGAACTGGCCGCCCGCGGGCAGGTGGCTGACGAATCGCTGGAAGTACCACTGGCTGTTTTCCACATCGGAGGGCTTGGACAGGGCGACCACCCGGGTGGCGCGGACCGACATGTGCTCGGTGATCCGCTGGATGGTCCCGTCCTTGCCCGCCGCGTCACGGCCCTCGAAGATGACCAGCACCTTCTCAGATCGGAAGAGCGTCGTGTAGGGAAAGAGTGTAGATCTCGGTGGTCGCCGGATCCTTCAAAAAAAAAGAACGCGAGTCACGCGCGACCCCACGCGCGCGCCGACCCAGCCACGCCGCGCGCGCTGCTCCACAACC
>CALEOQ010000315.1 GCA_937910255.1 uncultured Caulobacteraceae bacterium
GGAGGGCGACGCCTCCGCCGCCGTCGAAGGGGTGCGGGTGCGCGCCCATCTCCGGGCCGGGCTCCCAGTGGGCGCCCTCCATGAACAGGTGGAGGTCCAGATCGCCCAGCAGCAGGCCGAAGGCGTAGGGGTCTTCGGTCTCCTGGGTCGCCGAACCCCAGTCGATGCTCAGGCGATAACCGCCCTTGGCCGTCAAACGTCCGGCGAACAGCCCCGGCGCGACCTCGTCCAGGGGCGAGGGCGCCGCCCCTTCCTGCAGGGCCGACACCGCGACGGCGCCCGGCTGGAAGGTGCGGACGACGGTCTCGCCATCGGCCTCGTGTGGCCCCAGGAAGACGAAGGGATCGGTCAGCCGACCCTCCATCAGGGCGGAGGTCAGGCTATGGGTCAGGGTCAGGTCCTCGTGGCTCATTGGTCGCCCTCCAGCAGCCGATCGACCGTCGCGGCCAAGCCGCGAAGCGGCGTGCCGAGCCAGGCCGGCCGGTTGGCCGCCTCATAGCTGACCTCATAGGCGGCCTTCTCCAGGAGGAAGAGGTCGAGCAACTCGGTGGAAACGGCGCCGGCCACCTCGCCGTAGCCGTCCAGGAAGGCCTGGCTGGCGACCGACTGGAACTGGCCCACCACATCGACCGCGCGATCCTGAACCCCTTGGGCCACATTGGCCGCCGCGGCGGCGCCGAGCGCTGCGGCATAGTCGAAGGAGCGCAGCATGCCGGCCACGTCGCGCAAGGGACTGGCCTTGGCGCGGCGGGCGTCCAGGGGTTTGGCGGGCTCACCCTCGAAGTCGATGAAGGTCACGCCGCCGCCGGTGACCAGCACCTGGCCGAGGTGAAGATCCCCATGGATGCGGGTGCGCGGCTGGCCGGCGGCGGTGGCGGACAGGCGGCGGACCGCCTCGTCCAGTTTGCCGCGGCGCTGAAGGACAGCTTCGGCGAGTTGGCCAAGGTGTTCGGTCCAATCGCCGCCCTTTTCCAGCACGGCCAGGGCGTCGTCGACCTGCGCCATGACAATGGCGCGTATCGCTTCGACGGCGTCGGCGTCGATGATTTCAGGCGCGAAGGCCGGGTCGTCGCAGGGCTGGGCCAGGACGCCGTGCATCTCGGCCAGGCTGCGGCCCAGGACCCGGGCGAACTCCACATAGGAGGCGAAGTCCGGGGCCGTGTTCTGATCGCTGGCCAGGACCAGATCATCGATCACGCGATGGAGATAGTCCTGGGTCCAGTCCCAGCCGTCGCCCTGGCTGTAGATGAAGGCCTGGGCCACCATCAGGGTGTGGGGTGAGCCATCGGGGGCGATGCGACGGACCTCGCCCACAAAGGCCGGCACGTGGGGATAGCCTCGCTCACTGAGCACACGGGTCATCTCGGCTTCCGGATGGATGCCGGGCACCACCTTGCGCAGCAGTTTCAGGACGATCTCGCGGCCGATGATCACCGAGCTGTTGCTCTGCTCGGCCGACGACCATTCGATCTCGGCGTCCTCTCCGGCCTCGAAGGCCGCCGAGGGGAATTCGCGGTCGCCTCAGGGGGAGGCGAGGCCTGCATTGGTGCCCAGGCCGGCCATGGCCGCGCGGACAAACCGCGCACTTCGGAAAGACCCGACG
>CALEOQ010000316.1 GCA_937910255.1 uncultured Caulobacteraceae bacterium
TGTTGCACGTTGTGCTTGTGTTTTTTTTTTTTTTTTAATGATCCGGCCACCACCGAGATCTACACTCTTTCCCTACACGACGCTCTTCCGATCTCCTCCAGGGCGGCCAGCAGGTCGCGGTCCGAGACCAGGCCGCCGCGCGCGGTGTTGATCAGGACGGCGCCGGGCCGCATCCGTTCGATGGCCGCGGCGTCGATCATATGCCGGGTCGCCGGGGTCAGCGGGGCGTGCAGGGTGACATAGTCGCTCTGCGCCAGCAGGGTCTCGGCCTCCACATATCGAACGCCCGTCCGGGCGGCGTAGTAGGGTTCCGGCCGCGCCGTGGCCACCAGCACCTCGGCCTCGAAGCCGCTCAGGCGCTGAACGACGCTGCGCCCGATCCGACCCAGGCCGATGACGCCGACCCTCTTGCGGTAGAGGTCCGCACCCATGAGGATCGACCACGACCCGGCGTTCATCTGCGCCTGCGCCTCGCGAAAGCGGCGGCCGAGCGCGATCATCATGCCGATGGCCTGGTCGGCGACCGAGGCGTCATTGCCGCCGGCCGCGATGGTCACCACCCGCCCAAGCTCGGTGGCGGCCTCCAGATCCACCCGCTCATAGCCGACCCCGCGTCGCGCGATGACCGCCAGGTGCGGCAGGGCCATGAGCAGGAAGCGCGTCACCCTGGCATGACCGACGATCCAGCCCTGGGCCCCCGTCAGCACTGCGGCCAGGCTGTCGTGGTCGAGGCCGCCATCGGCCTGGCCGGGCGGCAGGTCGGCGATGACGACCTCGCATCCGGCGGATTCCAGATAGGCGATCGCCGCGTCGTCGAAGAACCGCTGGGTCACCACGACCCGCCGCCTGCTGAGCGTCATCCTGCACCTCCTGCGAAGCCGGAGAGCGGTAACCCGGCGCAGGCCTGGCCGGCCAAGGCCGCTTGCGCATAGGCTTATGCGCGGGGATCGAAGATCAGCGGGTGGCGATGCTGTGCAGGCGCGCCTTGGTCCGCAGGACGTGCGCGCTCATCAGGCCGCCGGCGGCGGCGCTGTCGCCCCGCCGGATGGCCTCAAGGATGGCTTCATGGTCGCCCTGCGAGGTCAGGATGAATTCCGGCGGCGCCGCGGGTACTTCGCGCAGGCGCAGCGGCACATGGTCGGCCACCGCCGGGCAGAGCCGGGCGGGATCGCCAAACAGCGGATAGAGCAGCGTCATGCGGATGGCGTTGCGCAGGACAGCATTCTGCGGCGCCAGCTGGATGGCCCGATGGAACAGGCGGTTGATGGCGTACCAGTCCCGCTCGATAGCCTCGGACCAGCGGCCTTCGGCCAGGATGGCCCCGCCGCGCTCCACCATCCGCTCGATCTCCGCCAGGGCCTCGGCGGTCCAGCCCATCTCTACCGAGAGCCTGGCCCCCAACCCCTCGAGCTGGGCCCGGACATCGATGGAATCGAGGATGTCGCTGAGCTTCATGCTCTGGACGGTGTAGCCGCGATTGACCCCATAGCTGACCAGACCCTCGGCCGAGAGCACCGCCAGGGCGCTGCGCACCGGCGTGCGCGAGACGTTCATCTCCGTGGCCAAGGCCTCAGCCCGCAGCCTGCTGCCCGGCGGCAGACGGCCCAGGACGATCTGTTCGCGCAGGTGGGTCAGGACGGTGTAGGTCGCAGGCTCGGTATAGGGTTCGGAGCTCGCCGCCCCGAACGACGCCAGCCATCCGTCACCTGTCATGCCTGCCGTCCTTTCGCCGGTTCCCCGCCGGGGGATGCGCGCCTCAGATACACCACTCCAGAGAGATTGCAGCGCCTCCTGACCCTGGTGTCGAGGTCGGTGATAGTGTCTTTGCCCGCCACAGTCGGCGGGCGGGTCAGAGGAGACGGCGGATGGAACTGGCCTGGCTGGAGGACTTTCTGGCGCTGGCCCGCGAGCGGAACTTCTCGCGCGCCGCCGAGGCGCGCCACATTTCGCAGCCGGCCTTCAGCCGCCGGGTGCGCCTGCTGGAGGACTGGCTGCAGGCGCCGCTGTTCGACCGCGACACCCACCGCGTGGATCTGACGGCGGCCGGCGCGGAATTCCTGCCGATCGCCGAAGAGATCGTGCGCCGCATCGGATTTGGCCGAGACCGGGTGCGGGAGGTCGCCGACCTGTCGGCCAGCCGCCTGCGCATCGCCTGCACCAATGTCCTGTCCCTGACCTTTTTCCCCGCCTGGCTGCAGGATCTGGAGCAGGCCGGCGCGCCCTCGAACATCAGCCTGGTCACCGACAGCATGGCCGACTGCGAGCGGCTGATGGTCGAGGGCCAGGCGCAATTCATCCTCTGCCATCACCACCCGGCGACCCCGACGGAACTCGACTCGGCCGCCTTCGTGGCCCTCGACATCGGCGCCGATGTCTTGGCGCCCGTGAGCGCGCCCGTCGCGCTGGGCGCCGCCGCGCCTTTGCATCCCCTGCCCGGCTTGCCTGAGACGCCCACCGCCCATCTGGCCTTCAGCGCCGCCTCCGGGATGGGGCGCATCGTCTCGGCCACGCGGGGCGCAGGAGCGCCGGCGACATGGCTCACCCCCGTCTTCACCGCGCATCTGGCCATGGTGCTGCTGATCATGGCGCGGGAGGGGCGTGGCATGGCCTGGCTGCCGCTGAGCCTGACGGGCCAGGACCTTGAGACCGGCCGCCTGGTGCGTAGCGCGCCCTCCCGCGATTGGGACATCCCCATAGGCATCCGCCTCTACCGCCCCCGCGCGCGGCAGAGCCCGGCGGCCGAAGCCTTCTGGACTCAGGCTGCGGCGACGGCGCAACGGCGGGAGCCCAGGGCCAAGCCGGCCGGAGCGGTCGAGCAGCCCTAGCGCCGCCTTGCGGAGGACAGCCTATTGAGCATCCCCAGGCATACGCGGGTCATCGGCCCAGCAGGTGATTCATCAACCGGCAGAGATCGTCGGGATCGACCGGCTTTTGCAGGAGCGGCCGATCGCTGAAGCCGTGGGGCATCTCCAGGTCGGAATAGCCACTGACAAACACGAAGGGCGTCGCCGTCTCTGCGAGCCTGTCAGCGACCGCAAAGCTGCGGTCCTCGTGGACGTTGATGTCCAGGACAGCCAGATCCACGGCTTCGCGTTCCAGGAGAGCCATCGCCTGGCGCACGCGGCCGACCGGGCCGACGATCTCGTAGCCCGCCTGGGCGAGGGCGCCGCCGATCTGTTCGGCGATCAGCCATTCGTCTTCCAGAACGAGGACCCTGGCGCGCGCTGACGCCATCACCTGTCACCTAATGGAATGTTGAGCCGAACGCCGACGCCCGTGGCGCCGAAGTCGATCGAGGCCTCGCCGCCCAGATTGTATGAGGTTTCCCGCTCGATGAGCTTCAGGCCGAACCCCTGACGGTTCGCCTGGGCGACAGCCGGGCCTCCGCTTTCCTGCCAGCTGAGGATGAGGTGGTCGCCCTCGGCGGCGCCTGAATGGGTCCAGTGGACGACAAGCTTGCCGGCCGGCGTCGAGAGCGCGCCATACTTGGCCGCATTGGTGGCCAACTCGTGCAGGATCATCCCCAGAGACAGCGCATGCCGGGGCTTCAGGCGTACGGCTGGCCCGGAGACCTGCACCCGCTCCATGCCGAAGGGCGACAGTTCGGTGCAGACGAGATCCTGCAGGGAGCTCTCGGTCCAGTTTTCCCGCGACAACAGCTCATAGGAGCGCGACATCGCCTGAAGCCGGCCAATGAAGGCTTCCAGGAAGGCTTCGGGCGAGGGCGACGAGCGATGGGTCTGCTGGGCGATGCCGATCGCCACCATCAGCATGTTCTTCACCCGGTGGTTCAGCTCGGCGATCAGGGTCTGCTGGTGGGACTGCGCCTCGGTCAGCCTGGTGACGTCGACGAACGTCACGACGACGCCTTCAGTAACCCCTTCGAGCGAACGGTACGGGGCGATGCGCAGCGTGTAATTCTTGTGCAGGTCCGGATGGAACACCTCCCGTTCCCGGGGTGATCCGTCCTGGAAGACGATCTGTATTTCTTCGACAAACCCATGCAGCGACAGGCGGCTGTTGAGATCTGTCAGAGGGCGGCCACGATCGCTCGGCAGGATATTGAAGAGCTCCTTGACGGCAGGCGTGTAGCTCCGGATCTTGAGATCTCGGTCCAGGAAGACCGTTGGAATCTGCGTGCTCTCGAACAAATTCTGCAGATCACTGTTGGCGCGATCGAGCGCGTCGATCTTGGTCAGAAGCTCCGAGTTGACGGTGTTCAGCTCTTCGTTGAGGGACTGCTGCTCCTCCTTCGACGCCTCCAGCTCCTCATTGCTGGACTGGAGCTCCTCATTGACCGAGAGCATTTCCTCATTGGAGGAGCGGAGCTCCTCCAGCGCGGTCTCATATTCCTCGATCAGGGACTGCAGGCGCTCCTTGGTGTCACGCAGTTCCCGCTCAAGCAGGACCGAGGCGCCGCTTTCGCCCGGCGGCGGCGGTCCATCGACGTCTTCGGCGCCGAGCGATGGCCCGACATCATTGAAGACCACCACGTAGAGGGGCGATCCTTGGCGACGCTGCGCCAGGGGTTCGACGGTGATCGCCACCATCTGGACCCGGCCCTCCTCCGACGTGACCGGAACAGGGTTGCGCGCGACCACATTGTCGCTCTCCACGGCTTCGCGGAAGGCGGCGCGCAGTTCCAGCCTCAGGCCCTTTCTCGCCAGGGTGAGCAGCTGCCGCGTGGGCGCGCCTGGCGCGAGCTCCAGGTAACGGTTTGTGCGGGCCGAGAGATGGACGATGTCGCCGTCGCGGTTCACCAGGGCGTGGGCGGGCGCGAACCGCTCCAGGATCTGGAACTCCAGCGCCTGGCGCAGGGCAAGACCCGGGGTTGCGTCCAGGGGGTGGCGGCGGGGATGGTCCGGAAGTCCGCCGTCACCCTGTCGGCGAAACGAGACAGGCGATGGGATCGCCACGCTGATGTCGTCGCGGCTGCGGAATATCCGGTTCTTCTTGTCGACGGGCTCAAAGAGGTCGCCATACCGCCCCACGCTCTCCGACAAGCCGAGGAAGAGATAGCCGCCGTCGCGCAGCGCATAGCTGAAGGTCGGCAGGACCTGTTCCTGAATCTCAGGCCCGAAATAGATCAGCAGGTTCCGGCATGACACCAGCTGGACGCGCGAAAAGGGCGGATCGCGGATGACGCTGTGGGGCGAGAAGATGCACAGGTCGCGGATCTCCTTACTCAGGACATAGCTTCCGCCCTCCCGGACAAAGAACCGCTCTCGCCGCTCGGGCGATACGCTCTGCAACAGGGCCTCGGGGTAGCGGCCCGCGCGGGCGACCCCCAGGGCCAACTCGTCGATGTCGGTGGCGAACACCTGGACCCGCGGCGTGACGCCGAGGCGATCCATGTGCTCGCGCAGCAGGATGGCGATGGAATAGACCTCTTCGCCGGTCGCACAGCCGGGCACCCAGACGCGAACCGCCTCGTCTGGGCCACGCTCTTCGAACAGCTTGGGAATGACCAGCTGGTCGAGGCTGTCAAAGGCTTCCTTGTCGCGGAAGAAGTCCGTGACATTGATCAGGAGGTCACGGAACAGCGCCGCCACCTCCTTGGGGTCGCTTTTCAGGTGCTCGATATAGGCCTTCTGGTCCTCGGCCTGGACCACATGCATGCGCCGCTGGACGCGGCGGAGGAAGGTCTTCGACTTGTAGCCGGCGAAGTCATGGCCGATCTGGTTACGGATGATGAACGAAATCGCCGACTGCGTGTCGCCGCCGTCGCGGTCGGGCCAGTGGCCCAGCCCCTCGTCCAGCCTGCGGGCGAATTCGACGAGCTTGGCGCCCATCTCCTGGGCGGGCAGCGCGAGATCGACAAAGCCGGTCGAGATGGCGCTCTCGGGCATCGAGGGGTGCGCCGGACCATGGCCGTCGGCGACCTGGGCCAGGGTCAGACCGCCCCGCTCCTTGATGACCTTGGTGCCCAGGGTTCCGTCGCCATCGCCGCCGGAGAGCACGACCGAGGCGGCGTAGTCTTCCTGATCCAGCGCCAGTGAGCTGAACATGATGTCGATCGGCTTGCGCTCCCGGCGCGTGCTGCTCGACCTGTTCAGCTGAAGCCGGCCGTCCTTGAGGGTGATGATGGCTTCGGCGGGAAGGACGTAGACGCAGTTCGGCTGCACCTCGACATCGTGCTCGGCCACCACGACGCTGAGGTCGGTGTAGCGCGCGATGATCTCGTGAAGCAGGCTTTCGCGATCGGGACTGAGGTGGGTGACGACGATGAAGCCGAGCCCAGGACGTGGAGGCAGCCCTTGGAAGAAGCCCTCAAGCGCCTCGATCCCACCCGCCGAGGCGCCGACACCGACAATAAGAAATTTCGATCGTGGGTCTGGCACGGGCCATCCTATTGAGAAAAATCTGAACGCCTGACAGGGAGGCGCTGCGTAGGCGGGCCAGAATCTGGCGCGCCTTGTCGTTCGCCGCCTGGACTTCAACTAGAGAAGAACCGTCAGCTCGGCTCTTCGATCCCCGATCATCCTTTTCGCTTTGGATGAACGCTGAGCAAATCGTCGTACTTCTGGCGAACTGATTCGTAACACTCGCAGGTGTGGTCTTCGAGACCACGGCAGATCGGAAGAGCGTCGTGTAGGGAAAGAGTGTAGATCTCGGTGGTCGCCGTATCATTAAAAAAAAAACATCAAGACGTAATCCAGAGCATCTACATCACCACACACACATACAACAACACCCACTCTTCTCCGTGACTTCATCGCACCCGC
>CALEOQ010000317.1 GCA_937910255.1 uncultured Caulobacteraceae bacterium
GGGGGTTGGGCGTGGAGGGCAGGTGCTCGGGTTGACAGCGGACGTTATTGGACTCGGATTTTTTTTTTTAATGGTACGGCGACCACCGAGATCTACACTCTTTCCCTACACGACGCTCTTCCGATCTAGTGTGTTCGGCCTGGTCATGCTCGCCTGGTCGACCCTGGCCTGCGCCTTTGGCCCGCTGATGATCGTCCAGTCCCTGGGGCGGCGACTGAACCAGCCGACGGCCATCGCCCTGATGCTGGGCGGTGTCGCCATCGCCTTCCTGTGGCGGATGCAGGGCTGGCACGTGCAGGTCTATGAAGGCCTGCCGGGCATCCTCATCCCGACGCTTATCGGTCTGGCGATCAGCCATAAGGCGCCCCGGCGGGCCGAAGCGTCGGACGCCCCAGTCAGCGAAGCGGCGCCCTCCAAGCCCTGATCAACGTCGCGGCGTCATGGGCCTTGCCGCTGGCGCGGTCGCCGCCATGACTGGGGCGCAGATGCCGCCGACGCCGATCCCTGGGCGCACCGGACCCTAGAAATCCGGGGCCAGGGGTGCGATGTCGGGCGCGCAGGAAACGACCGGAGGACGACCCATGCGCCTGGCCAAGCCCAGAATCGAACCCCTCGCGGACAAGGACATGGACGCCGACCAGCGCGAGCTGCTGGCGCCGATGGCCGAGCGGGGACGGGTGCTGAACATCTTCCGCACCCTGGTGCGCGAGCCCAAGGCGATGAAGGGCTTCATGGGCTGGGGCAACTACATCCTGTCGCGCCGCAACGGCCTGTCGGCCCGCGACCGCGAGATCGTCATCCTGCGCATCGGCTTCCTTTGTCGCTCGGGCTATGAGTGGACCCAGCATGTCCCCATCGGCAAGCAGGCCGGCCTGACCGACGAAGAGGTCGCCCGCATCAAGCAGGGGCCGGACGCCGAGGGCTGGAGCGCCGCGGATGCGGCCCTGGTCCGCGCCGCCGACGAGCTGCACCACGACCAGTTCATCACCGACGCCACCTGGACGGCGCTGGGCGCCCATTTCAGCGACAAGCAGAAGATGGACGTGGTGTTTTCCGCCGGCCAGTACACCCAGGTCTCGATGATGCTGAACAGCTTCGGCGTCCAGCTGGACGAGGGCCAGACCCTCGATCCCGATCTGAAGGGCTTCTGATGGGGCGGCTCGACGGCAAGACCGCGGTCATCTGCGGGGCAGGGCAGACGCCGGGCCAGACCATCGGCAACGGCCGCGCCATGGCGGTCCTCTTCGCCCGTGAAGGCGCGCGCGTCCTCTGTGTCGACCGGGTGGCCGAGCGGGCCCAGGAGACGGTGGACATGATCACCGCCGAGGGCGGGCAGGCGTTCGCCCTGGCGGCCAATATCGCCAAGGCCGACGGCGCCGACGCGGTGGTCGCTGCAGCCGGCGACACCCTCGGGCGGCTCGACATCCTGGTGAACAATGTCGGCGTGGGCGGCGGCGACGGCCCGGCCCACAAGGTCGACGAGGACGCCTTCGACCGCATCCTGGCGATCAATCTGAAGGGCGCCTGGCTGACCAGCAAGGCGGCCATCCCGGTGATGCGGGAGCAGGGCGGCGGCGCCATCGTCAATATCTCGTCCCTGGCCTCGTTGGCCGGCGGGACCCAGGTGGCCTACGAGGTCTCCAAGGCGGCCATGAACCGCCTGACCACCAGCATCGCCCAGTCCAACGCTAAGTACGGGGTGCGCTGCAACGCCATCCTGCCGGGCCTGATGGACACGCCCATGGCCGTGGCCGGCATCGCCCAGGCCACCGGCCAGGACGTCGAGGCCGTCCGCCAGGCCCGCGGCGCGCGCGTGCCGCTTCGGGCCAAGATGGGGACGGCCTGGGACACCGCCTATGCGGCCCTGTTCCTGGCCAGCGACGAGGCCGCCTTCATCACCGGCGTTCTGCTGCCGGTGGACGGCGGCATGTCCAGCCGGATCGGCTGACCGATTTCATATCCAGCTATTCTCAGGAGCGTATTTTGAAGAACCTGTTCAGCGTCGAGGGCAAGGTCGTCCTCGTGACCGGCGGCAGCCGCGGCATCGGCGAGATGATCGCCCGCGGCTATGTGGAAAACGGCGCCAAGGTCTATATCTCGTCGCGCAAGGCCGAGGTCTGTGACCGGGTGGCCGAAGAGCTGTCAGAGTTCGGAACCTGCATCTCGCTGCCCTTCGACCTGGGCGGCATGGCCGGCATCGAAGGCCTGGCCAATGCGATCAAGGAACGCGAAAGCCGCCTGGACGTGCTGGTGAACAACGCTGGCGCCACCTGGGGCGCGCCGATTGATGAGTATCCCGAGGACGGCTGGGACAAGACCGTAGACCTGAACGTCAAGTCGATCTTCTTCCTGACCCAGAAGCTGCTGCCCCTGCTGCGGGCGGCCTCGACCGCCGAGAATCCGGGCCGCGTGATCAACATCGCCTCGGTCAACGGCATCGAGCCGCCGACGCTGGAAACCTACGCCTATTCCACCTCCAAGGCCGGCTGCATCATGCTGACCCGCCATCTGGCCAAGCGCCTGGCGCCCGAGCACATCCTGGTCAACGCCATCGCGCCGGGCCCCTTCCCGTCGAAGATGATGGCCGCGACCCTGGCTCAGGCCGGCGACGCCATCGCCAAGAGCAATCCCCGCGGCAGGATCGGCCAGCCGGAGGATATCGCAGGCGTGGCCATCTTCCTCAGCAGCCGGGCCTCGGCCTATACGACGGGCGCGGTGGTGCCCTGCGACGGCGGTTCGGCCGAGTTCTAATCCCTCAGGAATAGCCGCGCGTGGCGATGTAGGCGTCCAGCTGCTGGACACGCGCGGCGTCCGAGGGGTGGGTCGAGAGGATGGCTGGCGTGCTGGCGCCGCCACGGGCCGCCATCCGCCGCCAGAGGTTCACCCCCTGCCGGGCGCTGAATCCGGCCCGCACCATCAGGTCTAGGCCGATACGATCGGCCTCCAGCTCGTGCTGGCGCGAATGGGGCATCAGGACGGCCACCTGCAGGGCCGGGGCGGCGTAGCGGCCCAGGGCCTGGGCGACACCGCCCTCGGCGTTCTGGGTGGCTGCGCCCACCAGGCCAGCGCCCACCTGGGCCAGGGCCGACTGCGAGTAGCGTTCGGCCGCATGGTTGGCCATGACGTGGGCCACCTCGTGACCCAGCACCGCGGCCAGCTCGTCGTCATTGGCGACAAAGTTCATCATGCCGGTGGTCACGCCCACCTTGCCGCCGGGCAGGACGAAGGCGTTGACCGAGCTGTCTTCGAACACCGCATATTCCCAGGCCTGACCGCCAAGCCCCGAGGCGCCGACGATCTGCCCCCCGATGCGGCGCAGGCGCGCGTTGGCGGCGGCGTCGGTGGAGACCTTCGAGGTCTGCTTCATCTGCGCCCAGGCCTGCGCGCCTTGCTGCGAGAGCGCGCTGGGATCGACCAGCAGCACCTGCTGTCGACCGAGGCTTTCGTTGTAGCTGCAGGCGGTCAGGCCCGCCGGGACCATCAGGGCGCCGACCAGGGCCAGGGTCCGGAATGGGCGCAGGGCGCGAAAGTTTGCGGCAGGCATCGGCAGTCTCCCGTTGGACAGCTTCACATTAGCCCATCAACGCGCCAATCGCGAAGACGTCCCGTCTTGTCGTTTGACGGCCCGAGCAGGGCGGATTATCGCTATTAAGAACTAGTCGCAATAAATGGAGACTCGCCATGGCCGATGATGCGTCCGCGCTCGCCCAAATGAGCGACAGCGGTCCCTTGGGTCTCACACGGGGCGAGCAGGTGCTGCTGGCTGGGCTGCGGCTCTGGGCCGGCCTTCGTCTCTCGGGCGAGGCGCCCCAGGCCAGCGTGCGCCAGCTCATGGCCGAGCAGGTCAGCGATCGGGCCGGCGCGATCTTCGTGGCCATGATGGAGAGCCTGGAGCGCCAGACCCGCCGACCGGTGGAGATCCGCTGCGGCCCCTGCGCCGGCTACGCCCAGGACGAGCAGCGCCTGATCGTGGCCTGCGGCGTGTCGCGGGTGGATATGGCGACGGCCCGGGCGCTTCTCACCCCGCTGGTGATGCAGCCCGAGCCGGTGGCGATCTTCGCCCGGGCGCTGAACATGGTGCTGAGCCACGAGGGGCTGGACATGCCGGCCCGGTTGTTCGATGCGCCGTTTCCGCCGGGGCCTGGAGGCGGTCCTTCGGTGACCCTCCACTAGGTCTGGTCCCCGGCCCATTTCCGCCATCGGCCTATGGGATATCGACCGTGTGATCACATTGGAGAGTTCCCATGGCCCGTCTGACGACCTTGTTTGCCCTTGGCCTCGCTGCGTCCCTGGCGGCGGCGACTGCTCAGGCCGCCGAGGGCCGGTTCATCCATCCGGCCGACACCAACAAGGATGACCGGATCAGCCGCCAGGAGTGGGTCGCCTACAAGCTGCCGGCGGCCGAGTTCGACAAGGCCGACACCGATGCGGACGGCCTGATCAATGGGCCGGAATTCGTGGCCTGGCGCCAGACCCAGGCCTGAGACCTACCTTTAAGGGGAACGGCCTGGCCCATCGTCGCGTTCTCAAGCTCAAGCTTGGAGACGACACATGTTGAAATGGGCCGGCATCTTCCTTCTGGTCATGATCGCCGCGGCGATTATCGGCCTGTTGATCGAGGCGGTGAGGATCATCGCCTGGGCGCTGTTCGTCATCTGCCTGGTCGGCTTCTTCGTCACCGGCGGCTGGAAATTCCTGACCCGCGGACGGGACCGCTAGCCCCGCCCGCGGCTGACCCTATTCTCGGGTGTAGTCGGCCGGGATGACTGGCTCGGGTCCAGCCTTGCCCCACAGGACGATTTCGTTGCCCCAGGGGTCACGGAAGGCGTGGTTGTAGCCGTTGAACTCCGACCAGTAGTGATTGCGCCAAAGGATGGTCGCGCCGCGCCGCTCGGCCTCGCCAAGGATGCGGTCGGGCGTATCGTCGTCGCTGATCAGCACCCAGATCCGCGGCTTGCGGCCCTCTAGGCTCGCGGCGCGGGGGGCCACGCCCTCGGGCTCAGGGTGGGGCCGGGCATTGGCCGTCTTGAAGATACCCAGGTGCAGGTTGCCGATCTGGCTGTCAGACCCGTCTGGATTGCGAAACTGGCCGCCCGGGACCATCCGGTGATAGAGCCCTTCAGGCCGGGCGTCATTCTGCCAGCCGAACACCTCGGCATAAAAGGCGCCGGCGGCGGCCGGATCGTCTGCGGCCAGGTCGACAAAGATCAGGGTGTTGGGATAGCCCACGGGAACTCCTTTTTCATACGAGCCGGCGGCGCTGTCGGGCGCGCGGTCTCAGGAGACCCTAGGGGTCACGCGCCGACCCTTCTTGCCCGTCGGCGCACGAGCGCTTGCCCAGCCGCGCGTCGCCCAGAGGATGGGCGGCATTCTGAAATTTTACTGGAAATGTGCAAAAGGACTGGTCACACAGCCCGCCGCACCTCCAGTGTAGACCTCAAATTCTCTGCCAGACGCTTTCAGGAGTTCCCGTGCCGGATCTTGCCGACCCCGCCCTCGACCAGCTGTTTCGCCAGGCCCGCACCCAGAACGCGTGGGCCGACACGCCGGTCCCTGAGGCGACCCTCCATCGGCTCTATGATCTGCTGAAATGGGCGCCGACCTCGGCCAACTGCAGCCCCGGCCGTTTTGTCTTTGTCCAGTCGGAACAGGCCAAGGAAAAGCTCGGCCCGCACCTGTCCAGCTCCAACCAGGCCAAGGCCATGGCCGCCCCGGTCTGCGTGATCGTCGCCTATGACCTGGACTTCGCCGAACAGCTGCCCAAGCTCTTTCCCCACGACCTGTCGGCCAAGCACTGGTTCAGCGACCCGGCGGTCCAGCTGGAGACCGCCTTTCGCAATTCCAGCCTGCAGGGCGCCTATCTGATCATGGCGGCCCGCAGCCTGGGCCTCGACTGCGGGCCAATGTCCGGGTTCGACAAGGCCGGCGTGGATGAGGCCTTTTTCAGCGGCACATCCTGGCGGTCCAACTTCCTGGTGGCCCTGGGGCAGGGGCGTCCCGAGGGGGTCTATCCGCGCAATCCGCGGCTCGACTTCGACGAGGCCTGCCAGATTCTCTAGGGAGGAGGGGCGACCTCCGAACGCTGGTCCGCTCTGAAATTTCAGACTAGACCAGCAGGGCGACCGGCGCCGGAGAGGCCGGCGCTGGAGGAAGGACAAGGCGTGTTGCGGAGTTTGAACGTGAATCCTGATGCGCAAGGCAGGGACCCAGGCACGGGCGGCATCATCGCCGCCACCGGGGAATGGTCGCCTGAGCTTCAGAAGGCCCGCGCCTATGAGCAGATCCTCCTCGACATCATTCTAGGTGACCTTCCGCCCGGCGCCCGTCTGGACGAACAGGCCCTGACCCGGCGCTACAGCACCGGCCTGGCCGGGGTTCGCGACGCCCTGGGGCGCCTGGCGCTCGAAGGCATGGTGGTGCGACGGTCCCGGGCCGGCACCACGGTCTCGCCCCTGGATCTGGTCGATCTGCGGGAGGGTTATGAGGCGCGCGCGCTCATCGAGCCGCACTGCGCGGCCATGGCGGCGAAAAACGCCACCCCAGAGGAGATCGCGATGATCGCCTCGACCTTCGACGACGCCGAGCGGGCCGACAAGGAGCAGGACCGGCGCAGATCGGAAGAGCACACGTCTGAACTCCAGTCACGTCGTAATCTCGTATGCCGTCTTCTGCTTGAAAAAAAAAAAAGATACAGAACGTGCACACCGCACCGACTCCGCAA
>CALEOQ010000318.1 GCA_937910255.1 uncultured Caulobacteraceae bacterium
GCTGAAATAAAGACGAACGGTGTTACAATATACGTTGTTTTTTTTTCAAGCAGAGGACGGCATACGAGATTACGACGTGACTGGAGTTCAGACGTGTGCTCTTCCGATCTTGGCGAGCCGCCGCGCCCAGACCCCCTTCCCGGCCCTGGCCTATGGGGCGTTTCTGGCCGGATTTTGCGCATCTCGGCCCGATAAACCCCGGAAACTTTAAGGGCATTGGACTTGTAGCGGCTATCATCAGCCCCATATCGCGACTCGACGGCGGCGCCTTCTTTGGGCTAACCGCCCGAGACCCTTTTTCGACCGGGGGCGGTGACAAGAACGGGGGTGCTTCACTAGAAGGCCCACACGCGCCGTCCGCCAACAAGGAGCGAGCAGGACTCGATATGAGCAAGATTATCGGCATCGACCTCGGCACCACCAATTCGTGCGTCGCCATCATGGACGGCAAGACGCCGAAAGTGATCGAGAACGCCGAAGGCGCCCGGACCACCCCGTCGGTGGTCGCCATTCTCGACGACGGCGAACGCCTCGTCGGCCAGCCGGCCAAGCGCCAGGCGGTCACCAACCCGTCCAACACCCTCTTCGCCATCAAGCGCCTGATCGGCCGCCAGTACAGCGATCCGACGGTGGAGAAGGACAAGGGCATGGTGCCCTACGACATCGTCAAGGGCCCCAGCGGCGACGCCTGGGTTCGCGCCCACGACAAGGATTATTCCCCCCAGCAGATCTCGGCCTTCATCCTTCAGAAGATGAAGGAAGCCGCCGAGCAGCACCTGGGCGAGAAGGTCGAGAAGGCGGTCATCACCGTCCCGGCCTATTTCAACGACGCCCAGCGCCAGGCGACCAAGGACGCCGGCAAGATCGCCGGCCTGGAAGTCCTGCGGATCATCAACGAGCCGACCGCTGCGGCGCTGGCCTATGGCCTCGAGAAGAACGACGGCAAGAAGATCGCCGTCTACGACCTGGGCGGCGGCACCTTCGACGTCTCGATCCTGGAGATCGGCGACGGCGTCTTCGAGGTGAAGGCCACCAATGGCGACACCTTCCTGGGCGGCGAGGACTTCGACCTGCGGATCGTCGACTACCTGGCCGATGAGTTCAAAAAAGAGAACTCGGTCGACCTGCGTAAGGACAAGCTGGCTCTGCAGCGCCTGAAGGAAGAGGCCGAAAAGGCTAAAAAGGAGCTGTCCTCGACCACCCAGTACGAGGTCAACCTGCCCTTCATCTCGATGAACGCCTCGGGGCCCCTGCATCTGAACATCAAGCTCTCGCGCTCCAAGCTCGAAGCCCTGGTGGAAGACCTGGTGGCGCGCACCATCGGCCCCTGCGATCAGGCGCTGAAGGATGCGGGCCTCAAGAAGTCCGACATCGACGAAGTGATCTTGGTCGGCGGTATGACCCGCATGCCCAAGGTCGTGGAAGCGGTGAAGGAATTCTTCGGCCGCGAGCCCCACAAGGGCGTGAACCCCGACGAGGTCGTGGCCCTCGGCGCCGCGGTCCAGGCCGGCGTGCTGCAGGGCGACGTCAAGGACGTGCTGCTGCTGGACGTCACCCCCCTGACCCTGGGCATCGAGACCCTGGGCGGCGTGTTCACCCCGCTGATCGAGCGCAACACCACCATCCCGACCAAGCGTTCGCAGACCTTCTCCACGGCCGACGACAACCAGTCGGCGGTGACCATCCGGGTCTTCCAGGGCGAACGCCCGATGGCGGCGGACAACAAGCTGCTGGGTCAGTTCGACCTGGTGGGCATTCCGCCGGCGCCCCGCGGCGTGCCGCAGGTCGAGGTCACCTTCGACATCGACGCCAACGGCATCGTCAACGTCCAGGCCCGCGATAAGGCCACGGCCAAGGAACAGTCGATCCGCATCCAGGCCAATGGCGGCCTGTCGGACGCCGACATCGAGGCCATGGTCAAGGAAGCAGAGTCCAACAAGGCCGAGGACGAAAAGCGCAAGGCGATGGTCGAGGCCAAGAACCAGGCCGAGGCCGTGGTCCATTCCACCGAGAAGGCGCTGGCCGAACACGGCGACAAGGTCTCGGCCGAGGACAAGGGCGCCATCGAGACGGCGCTCGCCGACCTGAAGTCGGCGCTGGAGGGTGAGGACGTCGAGGCGATCTCCACCAAGACCCAGACCCTGATCCAGGCGTCCATGAAGCTGGGCGAGGCCATGTATGCGGCCCAGCAGGGTGCCTCGGGCGAGGCTCAGCCCGACGCCGCCGGCGACGACGTGGTCGACGCCGAGTTCGAGGAAGTCGACGACGACGACAAGAAGTCGGCGTGACGAACCGCCCCATGGCGCGACGCCCCCTCATCGCTCACCAGGCTGTCAGGGTTGCGTCGCCGCCGGGCGATGACCAGGCGACCCCCCGGTCCAGACCGCACGATCTTGCGGCGGGCCGGGGGAATGCCCACCTTAATTTCTTCAATCATTCAGATACCTGACGCGCATGCGGGACTATTACGAGATCCTGGGCGTGAGCCGCGGCAGCGATGACGCCGCGCTCAAGGCCGCCTATCGCAAGCTGGCCATGGAGCACCATCCAGACCGCAATGGCGGCTGCGAGGATTCGGCCACGCGCTTCAAGGAGATCAACGAAGCCTATTCGATCCTCTCCGACGCCCAGAAGCGCGCGGCCTATGACCGGTTCGGCCATGCCGGGGTGAACGGCGGCGGCGGCGGCGGCGGCGGCCCCGGCGGGGCGGGCTTCACCGACGTGCACGACATCTTCAACGAGGTGTTCGGCGACGTCTTCGGCGACATGTTCGCGCAAGGCGGCCGCGGCCGCCGCAGCGGGCCGGCCCGGGGCCAGGACCTGCGCTATGATCTCGAGATCAGCCTGGAGCAGGCCTTCGCCGGCGCCGAGGTCGAGATCGTTGTGCCGGCCGCCGTCACCTGTGAAACCTGCGACGGCTCAGGCGCCAAGCCCGGCACCAGCCCCACGGTCTGTGGCGGTTGCGGCGGCGCGGGCCGCGTGCGGGCCAGCCAGGGCTTCTTCTCCGTCGAGCGCACCTGCCCCCGCTGCGGCGGCACGGGGCGGCTGATCCAGGACCCCTGCGCCACCTGTCACGGCCATGGCCAGGTCCGCAAGGAACGCACCCTGCAGGTCCGCATCCCGGCCGGCGTCGATGACGGCGCCCGCATCCGCCTGGCCGGCGAAGGCGATTCCGGGGCCCGAGGTGGGCCGCGCGGCGACCTCTACATCTTCCTGTCGGTGACCGCGCACGAGCTGTTCGAGCGCGACGGCCTGGATCTGTTGTGCACCGTGCCGGTGCCCATGGCCGTGGCCGTTCTGGGCGGCGAGATCGAAGCCCCCTGCCTGATGGGCGGCGACAATTGTGACGGCAACTGCAAGATCCCGGTGGATGTCCCCGAGGGCGTCCAGACTGGCAAGACCCTGCGCCTCAAGGGCCGCGGCATGCCCTCCCTGCGCTCCCGCGAGCGGGGAGACCTGGTGGTGGAGATCTTCGTCGAGACCCCCACCCGCCTCAGCCCCCGCCAGAAGGAGCTGATGGCCGAGTTCGCCGAACTCAGCGGCGAACAGACCCACCCCAAGTCCTCGTCCTTCGTCGGCAAGGCCAAGCGCTTCTGGGAAGACATGACCGGCGGCTGCTGAGCTACCTTGCCGCCACCCAGACGAGGCCCGTCCAGAGGCGGCGGCCGTCGTCCATGCTGAAGTCCCTGGTCGGATCACGTCGCAGGCCGAGGCGATCCATGACCGCCTGCGAGCGCAGATTGTCAGGCGCCGTATAGGCCAGCACCTCGTCGGCGAGGGCGCGGTCGAAGATATCGGCCAGGGCGGCGCGGGCGGCCTCGGTGGCGTAACCGAACCCCCAGGCTGATCGCTTTAGACGCCAACCGGCGCTGAGGTGCTCGCCCAGCACATGCCCGGCCTTCGACGGCATGACCCCGCAATAGCCGAGCCAGTCGCCCGCCAGGGTCTCGACGGCCCAATGGCCAAAGCCGAGCGCGTCGTGGGCCGCCCTGTAACGATCGAACTTCCGGTCGCTCTTTTCACGGATCAGCGGGCGCCCGGCGTCCACCATCACCTCCGGATCGGCGTGCATGGCCGCGAAGGCTGGCCGGTCGGCATCGAGCCAGGGACGCAGGCGCAGTCGGGAGGTGGTCAGCATGGCGGAGCCTCCAGTCGTCCTACGCACCTCGTCGCCCTCGGACTTGATCCGAGGGTCCATGCACACCTGAGCACGCCCGTGTTGATGGATGGTCGGGTCAAGCCCGACCATGACGGCGGAGAGTGTGGAGAGGAACTTCGCCCTCTACGCCTACTCCGCCGCCTCCACCGCGCGGGTCGTCGCCTTCTGGTCGTCGTAGCGGAAGACCGCGCCGTCCAGATCGATGGCCGGGATGTCGGCGCGCTCGGCCCAGTAGTCCTGGGTGTGGCGCCATTCGGCCGTGTCGCCGCACTTGGGCATCTTGTCCATGTCGCGCATCAGATAGCCCGGATTGAAGTTGTCCGGATCGATCCAGGGGCCGCGGGGCATGGTCGCGCCGGCCTCGCCGGGATCGACCATCACCTTCTTGGCGCCGCGGGCCTTCATGTGGCCGAGCAGCCGGGCGACGAAATCCCCCATCAGGTCCACCCGCAGGGTCCAGCTGGCGCGGAAATAGCCGAACACCCACACCAGGTTCGGCACGCCGGTGAACATCATGCCGCGATAGGTGAGCGTCTGGCCCCAGTCGACCGGCTGGCCGTCCACCTCGAAGGGGATGTCCCCCATCACCGACAGGCGGAAGCCGGTGGCGGTGATGATGATGTCGGCCTCCAGCACATCGCCGGACTTCAGCAGGATGCCGTCCTTGGTGAAGCGCTCGATCTGGTCGGTGACCACCGAGGCCTTGCCCGACGAGATGCCCTTGAACAGGTCGGCGTCCGGCACGAAGGCCAGGCGCTGCTGCCAGGGGCGGTAGCTGGGGGTGAAGTGCTTCATGTCGAAGCCTTCAGGCAGGACGGCGGCGACGTTCTTGAGGATCTCGTCCTTCACGGCGTCGGGATATTCCCGGGCCATGTGGGCGAACATGCCCTGGTCCTTGAGGATCTTGCGCCGCACGATCTCATGGGTCCACTCCTCGGGGACCTCAAGGTCGCGCAGGGTGTCGGCCAGTTCGTTGGCGTTGCGCCCGGTGGCGAAATAGGTCGGCGAGCGCTGCAGCATGGTCACATGCCCGGCCTTGTCGGCCAACGCCGGCACCAGGGTCGCGGCCGTGGCGCCCGAGCCGATCACCACCACCTTCTTGTCCGTATAGTCCAGGTCTTCGGGCCAGGTCTGCGGGTGGATGATGGGGCCCTGGAAGTCGGCCATGCCCGGCCACTCCGGCGTATAGCCCTCGTCGTGATGGTAGTAGCCCTGGCACATCCACAGGAAGCCGCAGGTGAAGGTCAGGGCCTCGCCGGTGGCGGTCTTCACCGCGTCCACGGTCCAGAGGTTCTTTTCGCTGGACCAGGCGGCGTGGACGATCTTGTGGCCGAAGCGGATATGGCGGGCCAGATCGTTCTCGGCGATCACCTCGTCCATATAGGTGAGGATTTCCTGGGAGGTGGCGATCGGCGCCCCGCGCCAGGGCTTGAACCGGTAGCCGAAGGTGTAGAGGTCGCTGTCGGAGCGAACGCCCGGATAGCGGTGGGTGACCCAGGTGCCGCCATAGGTGTCCTTGGCCTCCAGGACGGCGAAGCTGGTTCCCGGCATCTGGTGCGTCAGGTGCCAGGCGGCGCCGACCCCGGAAATGCCTGCGCCCACCACCAGCACGTCGAAATGCTCGACGCCGGCCTTCGCCTGCGGATTTTGCGACGCCACATCCACGCTGGTCATGGAAAACCTCTTCCCTGTCGTTCCCTGCCGCCAGTGTGATGCCCTGGCGATCTTCGATCCCTGATGGAAATCAAGGTATGTGATCGACGATCACTTGGCGAGGGGGATGTTCGCCCCTGCGCCTTGCGACCGCAGACTATCATCGGCCCTCGCGCGCCGCACCGACTGACGGACCCTGCGCCCCCTCGGCAAAGGGATGACCGAATCCCCCCGGGCCGCTAGCTTGCCGGGCTCATGAACGCTCCTTCTCCCACCCTGCCGGACGCGGCCGGCGCCACGCCGGTGATGGCCCAGTTTTTCGAGGCCAAGGCGGCCCAGCCCGACGCCCTGATCTTCTTCCGCATGGGCGATTTCTACGAGCTGTTCTTCGAGGACGCCCAGAAGGCGGCCGCCGCGCTGGGCATCAGCCTGACCGCCCGGGGCAATCATGGGGGCCAGCCCATTCCCATGGCCGGGGTGCCGGCCCATGCGGCCGAAGCCTATCTCGCCAAGCTGATCCGGGCGGGTTTCAAGGTCGCCGTCTGCGACCAGATGGAGGACCCGGCCGAGGCCAAGAAGCGCGGCTCGAAATCCATTGTCCGGCGCGAGATCGTCCGCGTGGTGACGCCGGGCACGCTCACCGAGGACGGTTTGCTGGACGCCCGCGGGGCCAATCGCCTGGCCGCCGTGGCGGTCCGCGCCGGCCAGGCGGCCATCGCCTCGGTGGAGCTGTCCACCGGCGAGGTGGAATGCCTGGCCCTGGAGGCTGCGGGCCTGGCCTCGGCGCTGGCGGCGCTCTCGCCCTCGGAGATCCTGGTTCCCGACCGCCTGTTCGCCGACCCAGCCGCGGCCGAGGCCCTGCGCAGCGTCGGCGGCTTCGTCCAGCCCATGCCCCAGGCCCTGGCCGAGCCCTCGGCCTCCGAAGCCCGGCCCAAGCGGCCCTGTGGGG
>CALEOQ010000319.1 GCA_937910255.1 uncultured Caulobacteraceae bacterium
GAGGCGGGTGGCGTGATGATCGGCCGGCTGCGGGGAACGGTCGCCGAGATCGGCGAGGAGGACGCCCTGATCGACGTCCTCGGCGTCGGCTATGTGGTCCGCTGCGGCGCCCGCACCCTGGCGAGGCTGCCGCCGGTGGGCGAGGAGGCGGTGCTGCACATCGAGACCCAGTGGAGCGAGCAGGCGGGCATGCGCCTCTATGGCTTCCTGACGCGGGACGAACGCCGCACCTTCCTGATCCTCAAGGATATCCAGGGGGTCGGCCCCAAGGCCGCGCTGGCGGTGCTGGACGTGCTGCCGCCGGCCGAGCTGGCCGCCGCGGCCGGGCGCCAGGACAAGGCCGCCATCGCCCGCGCCCAAGGGGTGGGTCCCAAGCTCGCCCTGCGCATCGCCACCGAGCTGAAGGACAAGCCCCTCACCGACCTGCCGATCAGCGCCTTTGCGCCAGGCGATGGCGCGGCCGAACCGCCCCCCGCGCCGTCGGCGGCGGGTGAGGCGGTCGCGGCCCTGATGGGCCTGGGCGTGGCCGAGCCCCAGGCCAGGCGCCTGGTGGAGGCTGCGGCCGCGCGGCTGGGCGAGGAGGCGCAAGCGCCTGCCCTGATCAAGGCGGCCCTTCAGGAGCTGGGCCGATGAGCCGGCTGGTCAGCGGCGAGGCCGCCCCGGCCGAGGGGACCGACCGGGCCTACCGTCCCCAGACCCTGGCCGAGTTCGTCGGCCAGGAGCAGTCCAAGGCCAATCTGCGCATCTTCATCCAGGCCGCCCGCGACCGGGGCGACACCCTGGACCACGTCCTGCTGTTTGGCCCACCGGGCCTTGGCAAGACGACTCTGGCCCAGATCATCGCCCGGGAGATGGGGGTCAATTTCCGCGCCACCTCCGGCCCGGTCCTGGCCAAGGCCGGCGACCTGGCCGCCATCCTGACCAATCTGGAGGCCGGCGACGTCCTCTTCATCGACGAGATCCACCGCCTGGCGGCCAATGTGGAGGAGATCCTCTATCCGGCCATGGAGGACCACGTGCTGGACCTGATCATCGGCGAAGGCCCCTCGGCCCGCTCGATACGCATCGATCTTGCGCCCTTCACCCTGGTGGCGGCCACCACTCGGGCCGGCCTGCTGGCCACGCCGCTCCGCGACCGGTTCGGGATTCCGGTGCGCCTCGAATTCTACACGCCCGCCGAACTCATCAAGGTCCTGGCCCATGCGGCGGGCAAGATGGGGGTGAGCCTGACCAAGGACGGCGCCGCCGAGATCGCCGCCCGCGCCCGGGGCACGCCGCGGGTGGCCGGGCGGCTGCTGCGCCGGGTGCGCGACTTCGCCGCCGCCGAAGGCGCCGCGGAGATCGACCGGGGCGCGGCGGGCCGGGGCCTGGCGAGACTTGAGGTGGATGAGGTGGGTCTGGACTCCCTCGACCGCCGCTATCTGCGCGCCCTGATCGACAACTATGGCGGCGGGCCGGCCGGGGTGGAGACCCTGGCCTACGCCATCGCCGAGGCCCGCGACGCCGTCGAGGACGTTATTGAGCCCTATCTGATGCAGCAGGGCTTCATTCAGCGCACGCCCCGGGGTCGCGTGGCCTGCGCCAAGGCCTATGGTCACCTGGGCCTGACCCCGCCGCCCCAGCCGCCGGGCGCAGGCCAGGCGACCCTGTTCGACGACTAGACGGAAGGCTCCACGCGATGACGCCTGCCCCTGGCGACCCCTCCGCCGGCTGGATTGAAGGCCGCGAACATGTCCTGCCCGTGCGGATCTATTACGAGGACACCGACTTCACCGGCGTCGTCTATCACGGCAACTATCTGCGCTATTTCGAGCGCGGGCGATCGGACTTCCTGCGTCTGGCCGGCGTGCGCCACGCCGAGCTGCTGGACCAGGAGACGCCGGCGGCCTTCACCATCGTGCGCATGGAGCTGGACTTCAAAGCGCCGGCCCGGATCGACGACGCCCTGCAGGTGCGCACCACCTATGACCGGGTGAAGGGGCCGCGACTGTTCATCAGCCAGAGGATCGTGCGCGGCGAGACCCTGATCGCCCAGGCGGCGGTGCTGGCCGCCTGCATCGGCCTGGACGGCCGGCCCCGCAAGCCGCCGGCGGGCATGGCGGCCGCCTTGGCGCCCTACTTCGCCGCCGACGAGGGTCCTGGCGTCGCATAACGTCGGCATAGGCGACGAGGCCGACGGACGGGTTCATCTTGTCGGCGAAACGAGTCGAAGCCATCGGCCATTCTGGGCGTTAGAGCCTTGAGCGCGTTTTGATCCGATAACCGGTTCCAACATATCGGAACGCGCTCTAGGCAGGCTTCGGTAAGGTTATTGCAGTTCCACTGGCGCGCGTAGGGGCGTGATCGTCACCGATCGGCGCCTTAAGTTCGCCACCGCCACGTCCCAAGCCATCCCCTGGGCGCAATCTCGCCCTCGCCAACGGAGCCCAGACCGCATGGACCCCGCCGCCACCGGCACATTGACGGCCGAAAGCTTTTCCCTGATCGCGCTGTTCATGCGCGCCGACTGGGTCGTGAAGGCCGTGATGATCGGCCTGGGCCTGGCCTCCCTGTTCTCCTGGGCGGTGATTATCGACAAGCTGCTGCGGTTCAGCGCGCTCAACCGCCACGCCGACCGGTTCGAGGATCAGGTGTCCTCCGGCCGCTCCCTGGAGGAGATCGCCAACGAGGCTGGAGAACGCCCGCGCCACGCCCTGCCCCGCATGCTGCAGGCCGCCTTGCGCGAGTGGCGCGAGGCGCGGACCAAGGGCCTGTCCAGCGACACCCAGGCCGGCTTTCTGATCCAGCGCATCGACCGGGTGCAGGACGCCATCATCGCCCGGGAAGCCTCCCGTGTGGAGGAAGGCCTGCCCCTGCTGGCCATCGTGGCGACAGCCTCGCCCTTCGTCGGCCTGTTCGGCACGGTCTGGGGGATCATGGGCGCCTTCCAGGCCATCGCCATCCAGCAAAACACCAATTTGACCGTGGTGGCGCCGGCCATCGCCGAGGCCCTGTTCGCCACCGCCATCGGCCTGGCCGCCGCCATCCCGGCCTATATCGCCTACAACAAGTTCTCCTCGGACGCCGCGCGCTATTCCGGACGGCTTGAGGGCTTCGCCGACGACCTGGCCACCGCGATCCAGCGGCGGCTGAGCGATCGGGCCTGAGGTCCCATGGCGCTCTCCTCCCACGACGCCTATTCGGCCGGCGGCGGCCGGCGCAGGCGGCGGTCCAGCCGCCGCGGCGCCCTGTCGGAAATCAACGTCACGCCCCTGGTGGACGTGATGCTGGTGCTGCTGATCGTCTTCATGGTCTCGGCCCCGCTGCTGACCGTGGGCGTGCCCCTGGAGCTGCCCAAGACCGAGGCCAGCGCCATCCCCGACCAGTCTGAGCCCCTGACCGTTTCGGTGCGCGCCGACGGGGCCGTCTTCATCGACGAGCAGGAGACGCCCTTCGACAGTCTCTCGCCCCGGCTGATCGCCATGGCCGACGGGTCCACCGAGCGCCCCATCTATGTGCGGGCCGATGGTCGGGCTTCCTACGCCACGGTCGCCCAGGTCATGGCCGCCCTGGCCAGCTCCGGCTTCACCTCCATCAACCTGCTCACCGAGACCGGCGGCCCCTCTTCGGGCGCGGATCAGACGGCGCGCTGAGGACAGCTCATGCGCGGTGAGCGGTCGAATCTGAGCTCAGCCCTCATCGTCTCGGTGATCCTGCACGCCGCGGTGATCGGCGCGGCCCTGATCCCGTGGCCGTGGGACCGCGAACTGAAGGTCGGGGCGGTGGTGCCGATCAATGTGGTGAGTTCGATCCCGGCCAATCCCCGCCCGGCCGTCCAGGGGCCCGAGGACCAGACGGCACAGACCGAAGCGCCCGAACCGGACGCCCCGCCTGAGGCGCCCGCCGCCGCCGAGCCACAGCCGCAGCCCCAGCCCCAGCCCCAGCCGCAAACTGAACCGCAGCCCCGCCCGCAGCCGACGCCGGCCGCCAAACCTGCGCCGATCCCGACGCCCAAACCAGCCCCCGCGCCAAAGGCCGCAGCTTCCAAGGCGCCGGCCCCAAAGCCCGCCGCGCCGCCGAAGAAGGACAACACCCTCGACCTCGACGCCCTGGCCGACAGCCTCAAGGGCGCCAAGAGCTCGGCCTCCAAGGGCAGCGCCCGGCCGGAAACCGCCACGCGGCCCCGATCCACAACGGGCAGCGGCATCTCAGGCGCGGCCATGTCGGGCCTGTCCGAAGAGCTTCAGAGGCGCTGGAATCCCAATTGCGAGGTGGAAGCCGCCCGCAATGTCCGCGTCCGCGTCACCTTCCGTTTGGGCAGCGACGGCCGGGTGGTCGGCGATGTCCGGGCCGGCGGTCAGGAAAACTCGTCGGATCCGGTCGTGCGCGCCGCCGCCGAGCGCGCCATCCGCGCGGTCTATAGCGCCGCCCCCTTCACCACCCTGCCCCGCGAGTTCTACGGTGACCAGATCGCCGTGAGCTTCAACGCCGCCCAGGCGTGCGCCGCCAATTAGAGGAGCCCTCGAGCCCATGCGTCTAAGGACCCTGTTCGTCGCCCTGACGGCGGCCCTGCTGTCGGCCGCGACCCTCGCCAGCCCCGCCCGCGCGCAGATCGAAGTGGACGTCAACCGCGGCGATGTCCAACCCCTGCCAGTGGCCGTTCCCGCCTTCACCGGCGAGCGCGGCGCGGAGATCGCCCAGGTGATCACCAGCAATCTCGAGCGCTCGGGTCTGTTCCGCCCCATCGACCCGGCCGCCTTCATCGAGCGCGACCTGGACATCCGCTATCAGCCGCGGTTCGCCGACTGGAAGACGATCAACGCCCAGGGCCTGGTCAATGGCGAGGTGACGGTGGACGCCACCGGCCGCCTGACCGTGAACTTCCGCCTGTGGGACGTCTTCTCCGAACAACAGCTGCTGGGTATGCAGTTCACCTCGACCTCGGAGAACTGGCGCCGGGTGGCGCACAAGATTTCCGACGCCGTCTATGAGCGCCTGACCGGCGAAAAGGGCTATTTCGACACCCGCGTGGTGTTCGTCGCCGAGAGCGGCGGCCGGGTGGACCGGATCAAGCGCCTGGCCATCATGGATCAGGACGGCGCCAATCCCAGCTACCTGACCGACGGCTCCTACATCGTCATGACGCCCCGGTTCTCCTCCACCAGCCAGGAGATCACCTATATGGCCCTGCGGCCCGACGGGTCGTCGATCTACCTGTTCAACCTGGAGACCGGCCGCCGCGAAGCCCTGGGCAATTTCAGCGGCATGGTCTTCGCCCCGCGCTTCTCCCATGACGGCGGCAAGGTCGCCTTTTCGGTCGAGCGGGGCGGCAATACCGACATCCATGTGATGGACCTGCGCAGCCGCTCCACCAGCCGCCTGACCAGCGATCCGTCCATCGACACCTCGCCGTCCTTCTCCCCGGACGGCGCGAGGATCACCTTCAATTCCGACCGGGGGGGCTCGCCGCAGATCTATGTGATGAACGCCGATGGCTCGGGGGCGATGCGGATCTCCCGAGGGGGCGGCCGTTACATGACCCCCGTCTGGAGTCCGACCGGCGAATACATCGCCTTCACCAAGCAGGCCGGGGGCCAGTTCCACATCGGCGTGATGCGCCCCGACGGCTCGGACGAGCGACTTCTGACCACCAGCTATCTGGATGAAGGCCCCACCTGGGCCCCCAATGGCAGAGTTTTGATGTTCTCCCGTGAAACACCTGGCGGACCTTCGCGTTTGTGGAGCGTTGATGTCACGGGTCGGATCGTCCGGCCGGCGCCGTACCCGCAGTCAGGGTCGGACCCCGCATGGTCTCCTCTGCTCAACTGACGAGTGAATGTAGGAGAAGGTTTTGGAAGTTGTTGGCCTAGCTTGACTTCAGCATGTACAAACAGCTTCGTATCCTGTGACTGGCGCCGGGCGCGCCGCGTTTTTATAACATCTCTATAAGGAAAGACTGCGTGATGACCACCAGCTCCATGACAAAGCGCGCCGCGAAGTTTGCGATCATCGCGCTCGCCGCCGCGTCCGTCACCGCCTGCGCTTCGCGTCCCAAGCCTGAAGCCGTCGGCCCCACCGCCCCGCCGCCTCCGCCGCCGGCCTCCCAGCCGGGCACGCCGCCCCCGCCGATGAGCCAGGGCGCCCTGCCCGGCACCCAGCAGGACTTCGTGATCAATGTCGGCGACCGTGTCTATTTCGACTTCGATTCCTATTCGGTGCGTGGCGACGCCGCCCAGATCCTGGAAGCCCAGGCCGCCTGGCTGAACCGCTACCCGTCGGTGATGATCCGCATCGAAGGCAATGCCGACGAACGCGGCACCCGCGAATACAACCTCGCCCTGGGGGCCCGCCGCGCCAACGCCGTGCGCGACTTCCTGGTCTCGCGCGGTGTGTCGTCGAGCCGCATCAACACCGTGTCCTATGGCAAGGAACGTCCGATCGATCCGGGCACCAGCGAGGACGCCTATCAGCGTAACCGGAACGCCCACACGGCGATCACCTCGGGCGCCAACTAAGACCCGAGTTGAACCTTTGATCTGGCGGAGGGGACCCCATGCGGGTCCCCTCTTTGCTGTCGGCCTTCCCCTGGCCCTTGGCGCCGGTGGACTCGCTGGCCCATTGTGGCCTCGGCGCCGCAATTTCGGCCCTTCGGTCTCATAGATTATCTGACCATGCAGCCGATCGGACGAGCACACGTCTGAACTCCAGTCACGGCGTAATCTCGTATCACGTCTTTCGCTCGAAACATAAAAAATATGCCAACCAGC
>CALEOQ010000320.1 GCA_937910255.1 uncultured Caulobacteraceae bacterium
TGGGCGCACACGAACTGAACCGGCGGGCCGATGACCTACTGCCTCGGAATTCTCTTACGCGGCGGGTTGGTGCTCGCTTCGGACTCGCGATCGAACGCGGGCGTCGATCAGGTGACGCAGGTGCGCAAGCTCGCCTTCCTGCCGATCGCCGCCGGGTGTTCGGTGGCGATCATGTCTTCGGGAAATCTGGCGACCACCCAGGCGGTCGTCAGCACGTTGCGGGAAAAGGCAGGGTCCGGCCAGCCTGGTCTCGATCTCGTGGCAGCGAAGACCCTGTTCGAGGTGGCCGGCATCGTCGGCGCGATCCTGCGGGCGATGGTCGATCGCGATGGTCGCTATGTGGCGCCCTATGGCGACGCTGCAGCGGGCTTCCTGGTCGGCGGACAGATGGCTGGCGAGGCGCCGCGCCTTTTCCAAATCTATGCAGCTGGAAATTTCATCGAGGCGACCGACCGGGCGCCCTTCCTGCAAATCGGCGAGACCAAGTATGGCAAGCCGATCCTCGTGCGCGCCCTGACGTTTGAGACGAGCTTGGAGGAAGCGGCCAAGCTGGCCTTGCTGTCGTTCGATGCGACTCTGCGCAGCAACGTCTCCGTGGGCATGCCAATAGATCTTCTCAGCTATGTGGCCGACAGCTTCAGCGGCGAGGGCGTCCGTACGATTGAGGTCCATGATCCTTACTGGGTGGCGCTTCGGGAAGCCTATGGGACCGGATTAGAAGACCTGATCGACCGACTTCCCACGCCTTGATGTCGGGGGCCGAAGGCCGCCCCGCGCGACGGGGTCCCCGAGAGACTGGGCGCGGCGCGCGGCGGAGCGGGCGTTGGGGCCTCGCGCCTCGTCCCACGGCGCCGCGCTAAGGGAGAAGAAGCGCTTGCGGAAAGTTGCGGGGTTGGGCGCCGCCGCGACGGCGGGGGCGAGGTTGGGCCGACGATACCGTGAGCGCCGGCCCGATCGGCAGCGGCCGCGGGCCTCCGGCAGGCGCGCAAGGCGCCTCAAGCTCAGAAACCGCCCCGGCCTATCGGGCGGTTCAGGCGGGCGCCTCAACGATGCGCCACGTGGTCTCGCACGTGATGGTCCACGTGGACCTCCTGCGGGAGCGGGCTGGCACGCCGGCTTGGTGCGTCGACAACATGCATCTCCGGGGTGGAGATAGGCGGGCCGTACCAAATCCGCATCCCGTTCGCATACTGGTAGACTCGCGGCCCAGGGGTCGGCGCGCGGACGTAGGAGCTGGGGGCGAACGGTCCCCACACCCCACCGGCGTAGGGGTAGTCGTAGCGCGCATGGCTGCTCGAACCCATGTCCACCCACCCGCCGGGCGCTGGCGCCGCCCGCGGGGCGGGGACGTCATGGGCGGCCGCCGCGACCGGGGACAGGAGCATCGGGGCGGCAAGATGGAACGCGAAATTGCGCATATCGGATCTCCCTCGCAGTGGTTCCCGAAATTCTAGCCGCCAGAAAACCTGGCCCGGCAAGAGCTAACTCCTTACTGGTGATTCTCCCGGCGCGAGCAGGGCCTTCGCCGCGGGCGGCACGCAACCTCGTGGCGACTGCTCGCATGGCGCAGGATGGCCAAAGGGGAGTACTTCTGATGACCTCGTCTCATCGCCCGGAGCGCAAGCCCGCGCTGGCGGCCATGCTAAGCTGCATCATCTTGAGCCTTAGCTCGCCGGTCGCGGCGGATCCAACTCCCGCGCGCGCTTCGCCGCGTTTCGATGACATTCCCTATGCAACCTGGAGCGACATGGAACCGGCCTACCGGCTCTACCCGGGGGATGAACTTGAACTCTCGATCCTCTCGGCCCCTGAGCTGAATAAGACCATGACCGTGCAGCCTGACGGTCGGATCGCACCGGCGTTGTTAGATCCCGTCATGGTGGCCGACCTAACGCTCAAGGAAGCGGCCGCGACGCTCTCCGACGCCTATGCGCCGCACCTCCTGCGCTCGACCGTGAACCTCTCGCTCAAAACCATCGCCCCACTGCAGATTTTCGTGGGAGGCCAAGTCGACAAGGCTGGCGTCTATACGATGATCGGCGACATGAACGCGCTCCAGGCGATCATGATGGCTGGGGGTCCCCGCTCGTCGTCTCGAGGTGAAGCCATCATAATCCGCCGTGGACCCAACGGCACGGCCATGATGCGCAGGCTCGACCTTGGCCGTGCGCTGCGCGATCCGGCCGCCGACAGCGTGCCTTTGCGTCGGCTCGATATCATCTACGTGCCGCGGTCGCGCATCTCGAGTCTCGGCGAGGTCGTGCAGCAGCTCCGGGCTCTGCTCCCCTTCCAGTTCACCTACGCGCTTTCGCCGACATTCCGCGGCTACTAGAAGACCGGAGAGGGAGCCGGCCGTCAGTCGGCGACCGTGCAACGCCTTCAGCCCAAGACGGCGACCGGGTTTCGACAGTACGTGGGCAAGCTGGCGAGGCCCAGAGCGTCGACGGCTCGC
>CALEOQ010000321.1 GCA_937910255.1 uncultured Caulobacteraceae bacterium
GTCGGTTAGCTCAGTGTCGCGTCACCGTGTGCAGCAGGCATTAGTATCTCTGCGTGTTCTGTTTATTTTTTTTGTCATGATCCGGCGACCCCCGCGGTCTCCACTCTTTCCCTCCCCGCCGCTCTTCCGATCTGTCGGCCTCTGCCGGGCGCTGGGCCAGGGCCCGGACTTCGGAGGCGACGACCGCGAAGCCGCGGCCGGCGTCGCCGGCCCGGGCGGCCTCGACCCCGGCGTTCAGGGCCAGCAGGTTGGTCTGGAAGGCGATCTCGTCGATCACCCCGATGATCTGGCTGATCTGGGACGAGGACTGCTCGATCTGGCCCATGGCGGCCACGGCGCGACGGACGATGTCACCCGAACGCTCCGCGTCGGCCCGGGCCGAGATGACGGCCTCCCGGCCCTGGTCGGCGCTGCTGGAGGTCTTCTGGACGGTGGCCGTGATCTCGTCGAGGGCCGCGGCGGTCTCTTCCAGAGTGGCGGCCTGGTGCTCGGTGCGGCGGGACAGGTCGTCGGCCCCGGACGAGATTTCGGTCGCCCCCGACGTGATCGCCCCGGTCGTCGAGGCGATGGCGCCCATGACGTCTTCCAGCTTGGCCACCGCGGCGTTGAAGTCGTCGCGGAGCTTTTGATATTCGCCGGGGAAGTCGGTCTCCAGCCGGTAGGTGAGGTCGCCGTCGGCCAGGTGCGACAGGGCCTGGGCCAGTTCGCCGACCACGCGGGCCTGTTCCTCGGCCACGGCCGCAGCGGCCTCGGCGCTCTGGCGGCGGGTCTCTTCGGCGGACTGGCGGGTGGCTTCCTGATCGGCGCGCAGCTGTTCCATCTGGAGCTGGTTGTCGCGGAAGACGGTGAGGGAGCGGACGATGGCGCCCAGCTCGTCCTTGCGGGCCAGGGCGTCGAGATTGACCTCGTTGTCGCCCCGCGACAGGCGCTCGGTGGCGCCGGCGATGCGCTGGACGGCCCGGCGCATGGTCAGCACCGACATCAGCGCCAGGGCGCCGGCGGCCAGCAGGGTGACCAGCACGACCGACATGGTGACATTGCGCGCCAGGGTGGCGCGGGCCTCGCTGGCGGCGGCCCGGGCGTCGGTGGCGGCCTGGGTCTGGGCGACGATGGCGCCGAGATTGGCGGTCATCTCCGTATACTGTTCTTCGAAGGGGGCGGCGAAGCCGGCGGCGGTGGTGAAGTCCACCGAGAGCATGGCCACGATGATGTCGAGGGCGTCGTGGGTTTCCTTCAGGTCCTGGATCAGGGTGTCGAAGGCCGCGTGCTGGCTGGCCGGCGCAGCGGCCTTGGCCGTGGCCGCGTCGGCGGCGATGGCGTCGACTTCTTCCAGCATCTCCTGGGCCTGGGCGTCGATGGTCTCGACGTCCAGCGCCGCCGCCTGCTGGGTGAGGAGGAAGTAGAGTTGCCCGTGAACAGCGTTAATCCGTTCCGAAATGCGCTGGATCCGCAGGCTGTTGGGCATGTCGGTGTGAACCACCTGCTGCAGGGCCTGGGTCTGGGCCTGCTGCATGTAAATGGTCCCGCCCGCCACCGCGGCGAGCATGAGCAGCGCAAAGGCCGGCGCGAAGCCGATCTTCACGATCAACGGTAAGTCCACGAGCCGAAAGCGCATTGTCGATCCATCCCCTGCCACGCCTGATTGCCATCTGGCTGCGGCATGATGAACGGCAGGTTGCTAACAGTTCCTCACCGAGGGTTGCGTTCTTGCCTCGGCTCGCCCCGCGGCTCGCCTATATAAAGACGACGCAAGTGCAGATGGGGACGGCAATCTGCGATCATTATGGTTTACGGATATTTACTATCGTTTTCTTGCGTGAATTAGACAATTTTAACCTGAATCCCTGATGGTGCTCTCACTTCCGGTCTAGAAGGAGTGGGTAGGTGAAAAAGATCATCGCAATCGGTGGGGGCTTCTTCGTGAGCCTCGTTCTGGCGAACGCCTCTGTGGCGGCTTCGTTTGAAGAAAGCATGGCGCGTTGTCTGTCGAAGCACGCCAATACGCGTGAAGCGGCGACCGTCATGCTGGAATGCAGCGCTGACAGCGGCAAGCTGTCGGACTGCAAGGTTCTGCAGGACAGCGCTGCAGGCAAGGGTTTCGACAAGGCCGCGCTTTGCGTCGCCGAAGTCCTGCCCATGGGTTCCAAGACGGGCCAGGTTAAGGTCCCGATGCGGTTCCCTGGCAGCTAAGCCAGACAGTTTCGTATTCTTACGATCAAACGCCTCCGCGCTCAGCGCGGGGGCGTTTTTTCTTGGCTGATCAGGCCTTCAGCCGGGCCATCAGGGCCTGGGCCGCCGCTGGCGCGCGCACCTTGCCTTCGCTGATGAAGAAGGCGAACACCTCGCGGGCCTTGGCCTTTGGCGTCTGACCCAGCATCGGCAGGTCGTCGGGGACGTCGCCGGCCGCATAGGCCTGGAGACGATCCGCCCACTGATCGAGAGCCTTGGGGCCATAGCCGGTCTCGATCTCGTCGGACCCCGCCATCAGCCGGGCATAGACGAAGTCGGCCACCGGATCGGCGATCATCGGAAACTCGGCGTGCTCGGTCAGGCAGACCGCCACATTCCGCGCCCGGCACATGGCCAGGAAGGCGGGATCGGCGAAGCTTGCGTGCCGCACCTCGACCGCATGGCGCAGGGGCAGGCCCGCCAGCGTCGTCGGCAGCAGATCCAGGAATCCCTCGAAATCCTCGGCGTCGAACCGCTTGGTGGCCATGAACTGCCAGAGGATCGGCCCCAGTCGGTCCCCCAGCTCGGCGATCCCCTGGTTCAGGAATTTTCCCACCGACTCGCCAGCCTCTTTCAGCACCTTGCGGTTGGTGCAGAAGCGCGACGCCTTGAGGGTGAAGACAAAGCCCTCAGGGGTGGCGGCGGCCCATTTGGCGAAGCTCTCGGGTTTCTGGCTGGAATAGTAGGTCGAGTTGATCTCGATGACCGGAAGGTGCGCGCTGGCATAGGCCAGTTCGTCGGCCTGCCGCAGGCCCTGGGGGTAGAAGACGCCCCGCCAGGGCTCGAAGGTCCAGCCCCCGATCCCTGCGCGCACCCGTCCGGTCATCGGTCATCGTCCTTTTATTTGCGCGCCGCCGCGGTGGCGTCGCGGGCGGCCTTGAATTCCGAGCCAGCTTTCCACTCCGGCCAGTCGCTGGAATTGGCCAGTTCCAGCCCGAGCTGCAAGAGCAGTTCGGCGTCCTGGGCCATGCCCTCCAGATTCCAGTCGGGGCCATATTCGTCGGCCGGCTGGTGGTACTGGGCGGCGGTATAGTTCCGCGACCAGGCCTGACCGGCCTCGACGCCGCCTTCGACCAGATCCTGGCCGGCGCGGAACGAGATCGATGGCCCGCCGGCGCGGACGGAGGGGAAGGAGATCGGACGAGCACACGGCGGAACTCCAGTC
>CALEOQ010000322.1 GCA_937910255.1 uncultured Caulobacteraceae bacterium
GGGAGCGGGGGGTGAGGGTGTGGGGCGCCTGGGGATAGACGGGGGCGGTGGCCTCATCAATCCGGTCGGACAGGCCGCTGGCGTCGGTGGCGCTCACCGAGGTCGTCGCCTCGCCGATGTGGGCGTAGCTCGCCCGGGCGCGGAACGGACCCTGCTCGTAGAACAGCGCCATGTTGAACAGGAAGTCCGACTGGCCCTGCAGCAGGTCCACCGAGCCGCGGGTTCCGCCGGTGTCGAAGCTGCCGTCCAGGAAGGTGGCGTTGGCCGAAACGCCGAAGTTCGACAACAGGCCGGGCAGGGGCAGGGTGTTCACCACGGCGTTCAGCTCCAGGCCGGTGACCTCGGCGGTGGTCACATTGATCGGCTGGGTCACATCCTCGCCATTGGGACCGGCGCCGGGGGTGAGGCGGGTGATGATCTCGTTCTCGATCTCCTTGCGGAACACGCCCACTGCAAACAGGCCCTCATTGCCGGGCAGATAGTATTCCAGCGAGGCCTCGTAGCTGTCGCCCTTGCGGGCCTGCAGGTCGGGATTGCCGCGGTTGATCGCCCCCGTGGTCTGGTTGACCGTCTCGCCCGAGGCCAGCTGGCTGGGATTGGGCCGGCCCACGGCCTGGAAGGCGGCGGCCCGCAGCTTCAGCCGGTCGGTGAGGTCATAGCTGACGGTGATGGAGGGCAGGAAGTCGTCATAGCCGCCCTCCCGGGCGACGCGGGAGACGCTGGCCCCTTCGGTGCGGGCGCGTTCCACCAGGGTCTGGGTGTCCTCGAAGCGTCCGCCGACGATCACCGTGTGACGTTCGCCGGCGTGGCGCAGCAGGGCGTAGGCCGCCGACACCTCCTCGGTGAACACCCAGTCCGAGGTCACCGCCTCATTGCGGCCGCCGGTGAAGCTCGCGCGGTTCTGCTCGAAGAAGGTGTTGAAGGCGTCGAAGTCGATGAACAGCTGATTGAAGTTGGCGTAGATCGGCGTGTAGCTGTGCTGGACGTCGAACTGGTCAAGGGTCAGCGGCGCGCCGTTATAGATCCAGTTCCAGGTGGTGCGGTCGTTGTCGCGGGTGATCTCGCGCCACTTGGCGCCGACCCCGAGACCCCAACCCATGTCGCCGGGCTTGATGTTGAAGCCGTAGTCGAGGGCCACTTCCTCGACATACTCGTCGCTGTCGTCCTCGTAGGGCGCGAAGGCGTTGCCCGCCAGCACGTAGTTGGCCGGGTTGGCGGCCCGCGGATCGATGTTGGAGGCCACCGGCACGCCATCGCCGTTCAGCGCCAGGTCGAAGTTCAGCGCCGCGCCGGACAGGTTGAATTGCAGCTGGTTCGACGGCTCAAGGAAGGTGGCTTCTGAATAGGAGGCCCGGGCTTCCAGATGCTGGCGGTCGCTGATGTCCCAGTTGTTCTTCCACTGGATGACGGTCAGCGGCTTCTCCAGGGGGAAGTCGTTGAAGCGCACGAAACTGGCGTTGTTGCCCGTCTGGTTGCGCAGCCGCTGGCTGTGGCGCAGCTCGTTGTCGTCCTGCTTGTAGTGGGCCAGGGTGAGCGCGCTGCGGAAGCTGTCCACGGGCTCGTATTCGAGCTTCAGGATGCCGCCGTAGCGGGTGATCGTGTTGGGATAGTTCGACCAGAGCAGGTCGGTGGTGCCGAGCGTCGAGACCGGGGTGGGCGTGGCGCTGATCCCCGCCGGCACGGTCTGCGGCAACAGGCGTTCCTGGTCGCGGTTGCGCTCCATGAAGTTGACGCCGAACAGGACGCCGAACTGTCCGTCAGCGCCGAAGCGCTTGGAGACCGTCGCGTCGACCCGGTAGTTCAGGCCGTCATCGGTGTCGCGGTTGAAGCCTTCGCCGGGCACCGCCTGGGAGTCGGACATGCCGATCATCACCGTGCCGGCGGCGTACATGTCGGACACGTCGAAGGCCGAGCGGGTGATGAGGTTCAGCGTGCCGCCGATGGCGTTGCCGTCCATGTCCGGCGTGCGGGACTTGGCCACCACCACCTGGCGCACGGCGCCCGAGGGGATGGCTTCCATGTTGAGCTGACGGTTCTGGCGCTCGGCGGTGGCGAGCGTGGCCCCGTCGAGGGCGCCCAGGGTGTAGCTGGGGTTCAGGCCGCGGATGGAGACGTAGCGGCCCTCATCCTCGTCGAACTGGGTCTGGACGCCGGGCAGCCGGCGCAGGGCGTCGGCGATGTTGTAGTCGGGCTGGGCGCCGATGTCGTCGGCCGACAGGTATTCGGCGACGCGGTCATCCTCGCGCTTTTCGGCCACGGCCTGGGCGTTCTGGGCCCGGTAGCCCACGACCACCAGCTCGGAGACCTCGTTGGCGCTCTGGGCGGCGGCGGATTGGGCTACGGCGCAACTCACGGCGGCGCTGCAACCCAGAAGAAGGGCGCGTCGGCCCCGCGAGGTGGTGATGAACATGTCGGTCAGCCCCCAAGATTCGCCGGTCGGGCCTCGCCCATCCAGGCTCTGCCTTAGGTCTAAGAAGAGAGCGACACACGACGACGACGTTTGCGCGAAGGGCTGGTGCAAGTCCGGCGACGGTTCGATGACGATGGCGACCTGAAGGGGGCCTATGGCCGCTGGCGCCTTGCGGCGGTTTGCGGCAAATGGCGGCGTCTGTCTGCAAACCCGATGGAGCCCCCCGTGGACCAGCTCAAGGCGCTGATCACCTCGCCGCGCACCGAGAAGATCATCACCGCTCTGATCGTGCTCAACGCGATCACGCTGGGGCTGGAGACCAGCGCCTGGGCCATGGCCAATTTCGGCCCCGTCCTGATGGCGCTCGATCGGGTGATCCTGGCGGTCTTCGTCGCCGAAATCGTCGCCCGGATCGCGGTTCACCGGCCGGCCTTCTTCAAGGATCCCTGGAGCCTGTTCGACTTCGCCATTGTCGGCATCGCGCTCGTGCCGGCGGCCGGCGCCTTCTCGGTGCTGCGGGCCCTGCGCATCCTGCGGGTGCTGCGGATGATCACCCTGGTGCCGTCCCTGCGCCGGGTGGTGGGCGCCCTGATCAGCGCCCTGCCGGGGATGGGCTCGATCATCCTGCTGATGACGCTGATCTTCTATGTGGCCTCGGTGATGGCCACCAAGCTGTTCGCCGCTGACTTCCCCGCGTGGTTCGGCACGATCCCAGCCTCGGCCTACACCCTGTTCCAGGTGATGACCCTGGAGAGCTGGTCCATGGGCATCGTGCGGCCGGTGATGGAGGTCTATCCCTATGCCTGGGCCTTCTTCGTGCCCTTCATCCTGTGCACCACCTTCACCATGCTGAACAGATCGGAAGCGCGTCGTGTAGGGAAAGAGGGTAGATCTCGGTGGCCGCCGTATCATTAAAAAAAAAAAGAACAGCGTGCGACCTACGTCCTGAGAGCAACGTCGGCAACCGACGACGGCTCG
>CALEOQ010000323.1 GCA_937910255.1 uncultured Caulobacteraceae bacterium
AAGAGGGGTGTCCAGCGGGTCTTGTAATAACGGGGGGCGGTGGGGGGGGGGGGGGGGGGTTGTTTTTTTAATGATACGGCGACCACCGGGATCTACACTCTTTCCCTACACGACGCTCTTCCGATCTTTCATGCCACCCGAAACTGGACACTATCAGGTACCGCATTGAGCCCAACCCCGTCATTGGCGACTTGGCGTTGCGACGACGCCCACCTATCGGGCCGCGCTCTCGGCGCGGGTCTCCCTATCGCTTGGCCAAAATCGCCGAGGCCAGGGGCCGCCGACGCGCCACGCTGGTGGCGGTCCAGACCAGGACCGAGGTCGAGAGCAGGATGCCTGAGACCAGGGCGCCGATGGCCAGCAGGCCGGCCGGCGTGACCTTCACCTTGGCGACGAACCGGGCCTCGCCGACGCGAAAGCTGGCGGCGGCGGTGTTGGGGTCGAGCATGTCCATGCGGGCCTCCCTTGGGTTGCGGATGACGCCAACACCTTGGCGCGCGCGCCGTTCCCCGCGCCAGTCCAGGCCGCCCGGCGCTTTCCAATTTCGATCGGGGCTGGTAGCGCCCGCCTATGATCGTGCTCGCCCTCGACACCTGCCTGGACGCCTGCTCGCTCGCCGTGCTGGACGGGGTGAGCGTGCGCGCCCAGGCCAGCCATCCCATGGGCCGCGGCCATCAGGAGGCGATCGCCCCCCTGGCGCAGGCCGTGATGGCGCAGGCGGGGCTCGCCTTTCCCGCGCTTGAGCGGATCGGCGTGACCATCGGGCCGGGCTCGTTCACCGGCCTGCGGGTGGGGCTGGCCTTCGCCAAGGGGCTGGGCGCGGCGCTGTCCATCCCGGTGGTGGGGGTCGGAACCCTGGCGGCCCTGGCCGAGCCCCTGCTGGCCGACTCTCTGGGGTCAGGCCTTGTCTTCTCCGTCATCGACGCCCGCCGGGGCCAGGTCTATCTGCAGGCCTTTGCCGATGGCCGCTCGCTGATGGCGCCCGACGCCCTCGACGTCGCCACCGCCGCCGCCCGGGTGGCTGAGCTGTCGGGGGGCCGCGAGGCTGTCCTGGCCGGCAGCGGCGCGGCCCTGCTGGCCGACCTGATGCCCGCCGCCCGCATCATCGAGGCGCCCGCCTGCGATCCCGCCGCCGTCGCCCGGCTGGCCGCGGCCCAGACCAATCCTGCGCCGCCTCGGCCCCTCTATCTGCGGGCGCCCGACGCCCGTCTGCCCGGCGGCGCGGCGGGGCCGGACATGGCATGAGTCTGACCCTTGCGCCCGCCGGTCCCGAGGCGGCCGAGACCCTGGCCGCCCTGCACGCAGCCGCCTTCGACAAGCCCTGGAGCGCCGCCGACATCGCCGCCCTGATCGGTGGCGCGGGCGCCTATGCGGTGCTGGCCCAGGATGAGGCGCCGCTCGGCATGGTCATGTCGCGCATCCTGTTCGAGGAGGCCGGGATCCTCACCCTGGCCGTGGCGCCGGAGGCCCGACGGCGCGGCGTCGGCCTGGCCCTGGTGGGCGCGGCGGCCGGTCTGGCGCGCCAGGGCGGCGCCTCAAGCCTGATCCTGGAGGTGGGCGAGGATAATCCCGGCGCCGTGGCCCTTTATGAGCGGGCGGGCTTCGTCCAGGCCGGCCGCCGCCGCGACTATTACGATCGGGGCGGCCGGCGCATCGACGCCCTGTTGATGAGGCTCGATCTTAACAGCGAGCGGCCTTAGACCTATTCTTTAGGTTCAACGACCAGGAGGACCGGCGTGGATCGGATCGAAAATCTCTGCATCGAAAAAGGGATGCGCATGACCGAGCAGCGCCGCGTGATCGCCCGCGTGCTCTCGAACGCCGACGATCACCCCGATGTGGAAGAGCTGTACCGACGCGCCCACCAGGTCGATCCGCACATCTCCATCGCCACGGTCTACCGCACAGTGCGATTGTTCGAAGAGGCCGGCATCATCGCCCGGCTCGACTTCCGCGACGGCCGCTCGCGCTATGAAGAGGCCACCGACGACCACCACGACCACCTGATCGACATGAAGACCGGCAAGGTGGTGGAGTTCGTCGATCCCGAGATCGAGGCCCTGCAGGTGGCCATCGCCCGCAAGCTGGGCTACCAGCTCGTGGACCACCGGCTGGAGCTCTATGGCGTGCCCCTGGAGGACTGAGGCCGGTCAAGGGCGCGCGCGGCGCCGGCGCGCCAGCGGCGCGAACCGCTTGAACCCCTCGCCTCGCGACCCCATAAGGCCTGAATGACCCCCGCCGCGCCCCCAAAGCGCCTCTTCATCAAGACCTACGGCTGTCAGATGAATGTCTATGACAGCGAGCGCATGGCCGATGTGCTGGCGCCGCTGGGCTATGGCATGACCGACACGCCCGAGGATGCGGACCTGGTGGTGCTGAACACCTGCCATATCCGCGAAAAGGCCACCGAGAAGGTCTATTCGGAGCTCGGCCAGATCCGGCTGATGAAGCTGGCGCGCCAGGAGGCCGGCGCCGGCATGACCATCGCCGTGGCCGGCTGCGTGGCCCAGGCCGAGGGCGAGGAGATCATGCGCCGCCAGCCGGCCGTGGACCTGGTGGTCGGCCCCCAGGCCTATCACCAGCTGCCCGAGCTGATCGCCCGCACCCATAGGGCCCGCGGTGAGCGCCTGGCCGCCGACTTCGCCGCCGAGGACAAGTTCGACGCCCTGCCCGTGGCGCGCAACGCCAGCGGGGTCACCGCCTTCCTCACCGTCCAGGAGGGCTGCGACAAGTTCTGCACCTTCTGCGTGGTGCCCTATACCCGCGGCGCCGAATGGTCGCGGCCGGCCGCCGCCATCCTGGCCGAGGCCCAGAGCCTGGCCGACCAGGGGGTGCGCGAAGTCACCCTGCTGGGCCAGAACGTCAACGCCTATCGCGACCCCGACGCCGGCGGCGGCCTGGCGGCGCTGGCCCGGGCGCTGGCGAAGATCCCTGGCCTCGATCGCATCCGCTACACCACCAGCCACCCGCGGGATATGGACGACGAGCTGATCGCCGCCCACGGGGAGCTGGACGCCTTCATGCCCTTCCTGCACCTGCCGGTGCAGTCGGGCTCCGATCGCATCCTGAAGGCCATGAACCGCGGCCATACGGTCGAGGCCTACCTCGCGCTGATCGAGAAGATCCGGGCCGCCAGGCCCGACATCGCCATCTCGTCGGACTATATCGTCGGCTTCCCGGGCGAGCGGGACGCAGACTTCGAAGCGACCCTGGCCCTGGTGCGTCAGATGAGCCACGCCAGCGCATTCTCGTTCAAATATTCCCGCCGTCCCGGCACGCCGGCCGCGGCCCTGCCCGGTCAGGTGGCCGAAGAGGTCAAGACCGAACGCCTGGCCCGCCTGCAGGCGGTGCTGGACGAGCAGCAGGTGGCGTTCAACGCCGCCCAGGTGGGCAAGACCCTGCCGGTGCTGTTCGAGCGCCTGGGGCGTCATCCCGGTCAGCTGGTCGGCCGCAGCCCCTATCTGCAGGGCGTGCACGCGCAGGCCGATCCGTCCCTGATCGGCCAGATCGTCCCGGTGCGCATCGACGGGGCGAGCAAGAACAGCCTTTCGGGCGTTATGGCGCAAACGCCGCAGACCGCGCCCGCCCTGGAGCCCCTTTGAGCCGCGCCCCTGAATTCATCGTCCTGACCGACGCGGCCGCCCGCGCCGTCAGCGGAACCAACAGCCGCCACGCCGCCCTGCTGGAGGACGCCTTCGGGGTCCTGGTGGAGACGCCCGGCGGCGGGGTGCAGCTGAGCGGCGACGCCAAGTCCCGCGGCATGGCCAAGCGCGCCATCCAGGCCCTGGCCAGCCGCGCCGACCAGGGGCTGGAGGTCAACGAGGCCGATGTTCGCGTCGCCATCGGCCAGGCCCGCATCGGCTCGGGCGCCGCGCCTGGCGGCCTGCCGGGGGGGCGCCGCGGCCAAAGCCGAAGACGACCACGCGGGCGGGGCCACGGACCTCAAGTGCTGGGTCACGGGCCAGGGTTCGCCGGGAGGTTCGGTGGGAGAGAATGACGTGGATGGCGGCAGCACCACACTGCTCTCCCCCACGTTCGACCTGTCCAACTCCGTAGCCGCGCGCGTGCGCTATTGGCGCTGGTACTCCAACAACCAGGGCAGCTCGCCGGGCGCGGACACTTTCGCCGTGGACGTATCCAATGATGGAGGCACCTCGTGGGTCTCTGCGGGATTGCTGGGCCCCACGGGCGCCGACACGGTTGGAGGGTGGATCGCGGCGGAGCTGGATCTGGAGTCGCTCCTGGCCGTGACCTCCCAGATGCGACTGCGCTTTATCGCCTCGGACCTGGGCAGCGGTTCCATTGTGGAGGCCGCGGTGGACGACGTGGTCGTCACCTACATCGACCCCAACGCGTGCAACGATCCGATCAACTTCTGCGTCGGCGCTCCCAACTCAGCCGGCCCGGGCGCGGTCATGTCCTGGACGGGATCCACCGACGTCACCCAGAATTCACTGACCCTGATCAGCACAGGCGTGGTCCCCAACGCGTTCGGACTGTTCTTCTACGGAGACGCGCAGCAGCAAAAACCCATGAGCAACGGCTTCCTGTGCCTGGCCGGCAACCTCTACAGGCTGCCCGCGCTGCAGACGGACCCCCTGGGTCAGGCGAGCTACGCGCTCGATCTCGCGAACCTCCCGAGCGGCGGGGCCATCGCCAATGGCGAGACCTGGAACTTCCAATTCTGGTACCGCGAGAAGCCCGCGATGGGTGGTGGCTACAACTTCTCGGACGGACTACAGGTTCTCTTCTGTCAGTAGCCCGCGACGCGGCCCTGGAGTTCGCGGATGTAGAGGTTGCGGAAGCTGGCGTAGGCATCGCCCTCCAGCGCACCCCCCGGGGCGTGGCGTTGCAAGCCGATGAAGCCCGTGGGAGCGCGGTCCTTCCAGGGCGCCCCCTGTTCGGGCTTCAGGTCAAAGGTGTCCACGTCGTACAGAATGCGTCCATTCAAGACCGTGAGAATCCGACTGCCCTTGTAGGTCACGAAGTAGGTATTCCACTCACCCAAGGGCTTGAGCGCGTTGGTCACGCCGGGGGCCAGGGACCCATAGAGCCCCCCGCTGAACTGGTAGGGCTTCAACTTCGAGCCCGTCTCTTTCTCCCAGTTGAAGTCGTCGAGAATCTGGATTTCGCAGCCTGAGAAGGCCGGGTTGCCCCCCGAGCGCGCGGCGCGCAGGAAGAGGCCCGAGTTCGCCATGGCTGAAATCTTGAAATCCATGCGCAGCTGGAAGTCCGTGTAGTCCTTCTCCGTGGCCAGATAGGGCGAGCCGCCCTCGGTGAGGAACTCGAGCACCCCGTCCTGGACCCGGTAGCCGCTCCCATCTCCAGCCGCATCCCAACCGGTCAGATCTTCGCCGTTGAACAGGGAGCCCCAACCCATGGCCTCGCCCGCGGCGGTCAAACTCTTTCGACCGAACCCGGCCTGCTCCCAGTACTTGCCCGGATTGGGCGGCAGTTCGCGCACACGCACGTTGCGGAACATGACCCGACCGATGCCGTGCAGGTCGAGAAGACGGCCCAGCAGCAGCTGTTGCGCCTCGCGGTCCTCCCCCGCCGTCGCCAGCAACCCGTCCAGATCATCGCTGCCGAGTCGCGCCCGCAGCAAGGCACGATCGCCATCGTCGAGAGTGTCGCCGCGCTGCAGCTTCTCCGCCGTGTCGGCCAGCTCCCGATAGCCGGCCGCCTCGTCACGGTAGGCCTCGGCGTTGTGAAAGCGCGCCGGGTCGAGACCGGAAGAGCACACGTCTGAACTCCAGTCACGTCGTAATCTCGTATGCCGTCTTCTGCTTGAACAAAAAAAATACACCCCTCACGCGCC
>CALEOQ010000324.1 GCA_937910255.1 uncultured Caulobacteraceae bacterium
GTAGGTCGTTAGTGGTATGAAGTTGAGTCTGTCTTGGGCGCTTTGTTTTTCAGGCAGAAGGCTGCATACGAGTTTACGACGAGATTGGAGTTCAGACGTGTGCTCTTCCGGTCTAGGCGTCGCGGCGCGCGGCGGCCAGTTCCGCGACCAGCGGTTCAGCTTGTCGGGGATGGGTCAGGCGGAAGGCCTGCACGTGGGCGAAGCGGGGATCTTCCAGACGGGCGGTGAATTCCCGCTGGCGGCGATGATAGGTGTCCCAGGCCCAGCGGATCGGATGATCTCGCCGCAGCCACATGGCGGCGTTTTCGCGGTTGCCGGTGCCGGGCCACAACTCCTTGCGGTCGATGGCGCGGATCACTGAGCGCCAGATGACGCGACGCATCACCACCGGCCGCGAGTAGTCCAGCCAGATCACATGGGTGGCCCGGCTCCAGATCCTGTCGCGGACATTGGAATAGCCGCCGGCCATCACCCAGGCCGGCTGGGCGATGGCCGCATCGACCCGGCGGATGAATTCCGGCTGATCGGTGTCGTTCAGCGAAACCCAGCCCGGCTGCCAGTTGATGGCGTCGAGTTCGAAGTGCGGCAGGTCGAGCGCCTTGGCGAGACGCCCCGCCAGGGTGGTCTTTCCAGAGCCGGTGGTGCCGACCACCGTGACGCGCATGGGTTCACTCCGGCGCAGATCGCTGGCGGACCTCGGCGAAGACCTCTTCGGTCTGTTCGCCCAGGCGCGGGGGGTGGCGGCGGATGTTGGACGGGGTCTTTTCGAACTTCACCGGCGGGCGGATGGCCTTGTAGGGGCCGAGATGCGGGTGGTCGTAGCGTTCGAACAGGCCGACGGCCGCCAGGTGCGGATCGCCTTCCAGGTCTTCGAAGCGGTTGGTCTTCTGCACCGGGATCGACAGGCCCTTGAGCAGGGTCAGCCATTCGGCGGTGGTCTTTGTGGCGGTGACCTCCTCGACCATGGCGTAGAGCTCGCGGGTGTGCTTGGCCCGCTGGGCGTAGTCGGCAAACCGCGGGTCCCTGGCCACCGTTTCGGCCCAGCCGGCCACGGCGAAGAACTGGTCCCACTGCTTGTCGGTATAGGGCAGCAGGCCGATATAGCCGTCCTGGGTGCGGAACGGCTTGCGGTGGGGATTGGTCACCCGCTGATAGGACCACTGGCCGGTCGGCGGCTCATAGGCGTGGTCATAGAGGTTCTCCACCAGGTTGAAGCTGGTGACGCATTCCAGCATCGGCACCTCGACGAACTGGCCCTCGCCCGTCTGCGCCCGGTGGAACAGGGCCGCGGTGATCGCCTGGGACATGAAGAGGCCGGAGACCTTGTCGGCCACCAGGGTCGGCAGGATGCGCGGGGTCTCATTGCCGTCGGTGCGGGGCAGGAGGTCGGCGAGCCCTGAGGCCGACTGGATCAAGTCATCATAGGCCGGCTCCCCGGCATAGGGGCCGTCGGCGCCATAGCCGGCGGCATGGACATAGATCACGTCGGGGCGGATCTTCTTCACCGCCTCATAGTCGAGGCCCAGGCGCTTGAGCCCCTCATAGCGGACCGACGCGGCGAACACGTCGCAGCTGGCGATCAGAGCCTCCAGGGCCGGGCGCATGGCGGGATCGCGCAGGTCCACCAGGACCGAGCGCTTGTTGCGGTTGATGGTCAGGAAGATGGGGCCGAGGTCCTTGGGCGCGCCTTCCGGCGGATGGCCGGCCCAGCGCATGATGTCGCCGCCGTCGCCGCGGCCCGAGCCGGGGTCCTCCAGCTTGATTACGTCGGCGCCCTGGTCGCCGAGGATCTGGGTGGCGTAGGCGCCGAACACCACACTGGTGAGGTCCAGGATGCGGACGCCCTTGAGCGGCCCGGTCGCTTCGCTCGCCAGTTGCTTGCCTTCCGCCACGGCCGTTCTCCCCTATGCTTCTTGTCGGCGTTTATGCTGCGCCAATCAGATCGCGCCAAGCGACGAAGCTTAACGAGGCCGAGAGGGAGCGCCCATGGATTTCCAGCTGTCCGACGAGCATCGGATGCTCAAGGAGCTGACCGCCCGCTTCGTCCGCGACCAGCTCATGCCCCTGGAGGCCGGCGTCCTGGACCGCGAGGCGCAAGGCCTGGGCCTGTCCATCCCGCCTGCGGACCATGCCCGCCTGGATCAGGTCTCGAAGGACCTCGGCCTCTGGGGTCTGGACGCGCCGGAGGATGTGGGCGGGTCGGACCTGCCCTATGTGGCCATGGTCGGCGTCGGCGAGGAGCTGGGCCGCACCATCACCCCCTACACCCTGCCGCCCGACAGCCCGAACCTGCGCATGCTGATGGCGACGGTGAACGCGCGCCAGAAGGAGGCCTATCTGGCGCCCTATGTGCGCGGCGAGACCGTCTCGGCCATCGGCATTTCAGAGCCCGGCGCCGGCGCCGATCCCTCGGCCATGACCACAAGGGCTGTCCGCGACGGGGACGACTGGATCATCAACGGCCGCAAGATCTGGATCACCCGGGCGGCTGATGCGGACTTCACCATCCTGATGGCGGTGACCGACACGGAGAAGAAGGCCCGCGGCGGCATCTCGGCCTTCCTGGTGGATCGCGACACGCCGGGGTTCAACGTCCTGCGGCAGATCCCGATGATCGGCGGCCAGTCCACCTATGAGATCGCCCTGGAGGATTGCCGGGTCGAGGGCTGGAAGCTGCTGGGCCAGGAGGGGGCGGGCTTTGCGCCGATGCAGATCCGGCTGGGGACCCGACGGATCGAGATGGCCGCCTGGTCCATCGGCATGGCCCAGCGGGCGCTCGACATGATGGTCGAATACGCCCCGCAGCGGACCACCTTCGGCGCGCCCCTGTCGGAGCGCCAGGCGATCCAGTGGTGGGTGGCCGATGCGGCGACCCGCATCCATGCCGCCAGGCTGATGACCTATGACTGCGCCTGGAAGCTCGACCAGGGCCGCGACACCCGCATGGAAATCTCGATGATCAAGGCCTATGCCACCGAGATGGCCTGGGAGGTGGTCGACCACGCCATGCAGACCTTCGGCGCCATGGGCATGACCAAGGAGCTGCCGCTGCAACTGATGGCCACGCGCCTGCGCACCATGCGCATCTATGACGGCCCCACCGAAGTCCACAAATGGGTGGTGGCCCGCAACCTTCTGGGAACCCGCAAATGAGCGCCAAGTCCGACCACCTCTCGATCAGCGTCCAGGACCATGTGGCCCAGCTGGTCTTCCACCGGCCGCCGGCCAACCACGTGTCGGTGGAGCTGGTCGCCGACCTGGCCGACGCCCTGCTGGCCTTCGACAGGGATCCGGCCGTGCGGGCCAGCGTGCTGGCCTCCGACGGCAAGCCCTTCTGCGCCGGCGCTGATCTGGCCTCCCCCACCGGCATCGGCGGGTCGGGCATGGGCGGGGTCTCCGAACTGTATGACCAGGCGATCCGGCTGTTTTCGGTGGAAAAGCCCATCGTTGCGGCCGTGCAGGGGGCGGCGGTGGGGGCGGGCCTGGGTCTCGCCCTGGTCGCCGACTTCCGGGTGGCGGCGCCCGAGGCGCGGTTCTCGGCCAATTTCGTCAAGCTCGGCTTCCATCCGGGCTTTGGCCTGACCCACACCCTGCCCCGGGTCATCGGCGCCCACAGGGCCGACCTGATGTTCCTCACCGGCCGCCGGGTGCGCGCCGAGGACGCCCTGGCCTGGGGTCTGGTGGACGAGCTGGTCCCGGCCGATGAGCTGCGCCAATCGGCCTTTGCGCTCGCCGCCGAGCTGGCCGAGAACGCGCCGCTGGCCGTCGTCGCCACCCGCAAGACCACCCGCGGCCAGCTCGCCGAAGCGGTGCGCGCCGCCACCGCCCACGAGCACGTCCAGCAGACCACCCTACGGGCCACCGAGGATTTCGCCGAAGGTGTGGCGGCGGTGAACGAACGCCGCCCCGGCCAGTTCAAGGGACGGTGAGGCCGTCCCGTCAGGTGACGACCATGGGTTGGCCCACCCGTCAGCCGCCACATACGAACCGCCACCCCACCACCGTCACCCTGGGCCTTGTGCCCAGGGTCCCTCGCACCGCTTGCGCCTGCCCTCGACAGGGATGCTCGGCACAAGGCCGAGCATGACGCGATGGCGGGGTCGGCGTGGGGAGCCAGGAAGCCTGGCCACACAGCCTTCCACCCCACCACCGTCACCCTGGGCCTTGTGCCCAGGGTCCCTCGCGCCGCTTGCGCCCGCCCTCGACAGGGATGCTCGGCACAAGGCCGAGCATGACGCGATGGAGGGGTCGGCGTGGGGAGCCGGGAAGATCAGCCACGAAGCCTTCCACCCCGCCACCGTCACCCTGGGCCTTGTGCCCAGGGTCCCTCGCGCAGCTTGCGCCCGCCCTCGACAGGGATGCTCGGCACAAGGCCGAGCATGACGCGATGGCGGGGTCGGCGTGGGGAGCCAGGAAGCCCGGCCACACAGGCTTCCACCCTACCACCGTCACCCTGGGCCTTGTGCCCAGGGTCCCTCGCGCAGCTTGCGCCCGCCTCGACGAGGGACCCTCGGGACAAGCCCGAGGGCGACGGCTTGGAGGGGTCAGCGCACCGGGATCTCCACGTCGCAGAGGGTCAAGTCGGCGCCTTGTTCGGCGCGCAGGGCCACGTCGAGGCCGGCGATCACCCGGCCGAACGGGGTATAGGATCACGTGACCGGGAAGCCCTTGTCGCGCAGGTAGGCGCCCACGTCCGGATCGCGGCCGCGGAAGGCGCGGTAGGCCTGCGCCTGGTCCACCGTGTCGCCCACCGAGAGAATGTGGTCGACCATGCGCTTGGCCACGCCCTCGTCATACATGCCGCCCGGCGATTCCTCGAAGGCCTCGGTGGCGTCCTGCGACAGCACCTCGGCCCACAGATAGGAATAGTAGCCGGCCGAATAGCCGTCGGAGGCGAAGACGTGGGCGAACTGCGGCGTGCGGTGGCGCATGGGCAGTTCGGCGGGCATGCCGAGCTTGGCCAGCTCCTCTCGCTCGAAGGCGTCGGGGTCGATGTCGGCGCCGCCGGCCAGGTGCAGCTTCATGTCGATGAGCGCCGAGGACAGGTACTCGGTCACCTCGAAGCCCTGGCGGAAGGTCGAGGCCTGCTCGATCTTCTCGGCCAGCGCCTGCGGCATGGGCTCGCCGGTCTCGTGGTGCAGGGCGAACCGGCTCAGCACCTCACGGGTCGGCAGCCAGGCCTCGTTCACCTGGCTCGGGAACTCCACATAGTCCCGCGGCACGCTGGTGCCCGACAGGCTGGGATAGGTCACGTTGGACAGGAGGCCGTGGATGGCGTGGCCGAACTCGTGGAACAGGGTGGTGGCGTCGTCCCAGGAGATCAGCACCGGCTGGCCGGGCGCGCCCTTCACGAAGTTCGAATTGTTGGAGACGATCGGGGTGACCGGCCCGTCCAGCTTCTGCTGGCTGCGATAGGCGTTCATCCAGGCGCCGGAACGCTTGCCGGCCCGGGCGTAGGGGTCGAGGTAGAAGAGGCCCAGATGAGCGCCGTTGCGCTTCACCTCCCAGACGCGCACGTCCGGGTGCTGGGTCGGCACATTGGTTACCGGCGTGAAGCTCATGCCGTAGGTTTCGCCGGCGGCCCAGAACATGCCCTCGCGGATCTTGTCGAGCTGCAGATAGGCCTTCACCTCGTTCATATCGAGGTCGTAGCGGTCGGCGCGGACCTTCTCGGCGTAGTAGCGATAGTCCCAGGGCTCGATCTTGACCCCGCCCTTCTCGGCGTCGGCGACCGCCCGCATCTCCGCCCCCTCCCCCGCCTCCCCCGCCACCGCCCCCCGCCCCACCCCCCCCCCGCCGCACACGCGCCGCGCGTC
>CALEOQ010000325.1 GCA_937910255.1 uncultured Caulobacteraceae bacterium
GGGGCGGGAGGCGGCGGGCGGTGTGGGGGAGAGGGCGAGACGTGAGGCGGGCCGCGGTGGGGCAGCGCGGCCGGGCCGGGAAAGGGCCGGCGGACGGCGCGTTGAGTGCAATGGCGCGCAGACAAGGGGCCGGCCGGCGGCCGGCCGGCCTCCCAGATCCGCAGGGCGGCCGGGCGGCGCTCCAGGCCGGTCGCCCCGGCGGCGGCGGCCTGAGCCCGGCGGGATTGGGCCAGGCTGGTCGGCGCATTGTGCGCATCGACCAGCCCCTCGCCGCGCAGATAGTCGAGCACGGCTTTCCAGTCGCCGTCGCCGAAGGTGTGGACGATCACCCGGCCGTCCTGCAGCAAGAGCGAGACCGAACGGTCGGCGGCGCTGTGCCCCGGCGCCGGAATATTGGCTCGCAGCCCGCGATCATAGAGATCGCCGCCCAAGGCCTGGACGATGGGTTTCAAGGACATGGGTCGAACCTCCTTTGTCCCGTCAGGGTCGCCTCGGGGGACCCTTTCTCCGTCCTTCGGCCACACCCGAGGTCTGCCCCAAGGATTGGTCAGGGGGCGTTGCGGGGCAGGCTGTGCAAAAACCTCTAACGAGGCATCCGCTGATTGACTCTGTCAGCGCAAGGAATAATACTTCGCTATATGGCGAAGCATTATTCCTCCGGCATGGATCGCACCTTCTGGGCTCTGGCTGACTCCACTCGGCGCGGCGTTCTGCAGCGCCTGATCGACGAACCCGGCCTCTCTGTCAGCGCCCTCGCCGAGTCGTTTTCGCTGAAATTGCCCGGCATGACCAAGCACCTCGATGTCCTGTCAGACGCGGGCTTGATCACCCGAACCAAGACGGGTCGCACCGTGGCGGTGACCCTCTCGCCAGCGCCGATGCAGGAGGCGATCGCCTGGCTCAACCGCTACGAAAGCTTTTGGGCGGTCAGCCTCGATCGACTGACCGCCCTCGTCGAACAGGATGGCGAGCCGTGACCGATCACTTGCCGAGCCTCACACTCGTGCGCCGGATCAAGGCCCCGCCCGCAAAGGTCTGGGCGGCGATCACCCAGCCAGACCTGATGCTGCAATGGTGGGGTCCCGATGCGGGGCCGACCCTCAGGGTGGAGGCGGACGTTCGTCCGGGCGGCCGGTTCAGCGTCGTGTTCCGACTCCTGAACGGCGACGAGCACAATCCAACCGGCGTCTATCGTGAGGTGACGACCGAGAAGAAGCTGGTCTTCACCTGGGACTTGCCCGGGGCGCCTGAACCGGAATCGCTGGTGACCTTCCGCCTGGAGCCGTTCGATGGCGGAACCGAGCTCACCCTCACCCATGAGCGCCTGCCTGACGAGGCCGCCCGCGCCAGCCATGAGCACGGCTGGAACGGCCTTCTCGACAAGCTTCCCGTCTTCCTTGGAGTTGCCGCATGAACGAGCTGATCTTGACCACCTACGACTGGGTTCCCGAGCCGCCGCGCGGGCTCGTGCGGGACTTGCGGGTGCGCTGGGCGCTGGAAGAGGCCGCACTGCCCTACAGAGTGGAGAGCACGCCGTTTCGAGAACGAGGCGCCGAGCATTTCGCCGCGCAGCCTTTCGGCCAGGTTCCGTGGTTGACCGATGGAGACCTCACCATCTTCGAGAGCGGCGCGATCCTGCTGCACCTTGCCGAGAAGAGCCCGGCGCTGATGCCCACCGATCCGCGGGGCCGGGCCGAAGTGGTAGAGTGGGTCATCGCCGCGCTCAACTCGGTCGACCTGCCAAGCCAGCCGTGGGCGCTGTTCCGCTTCATGGGCTATCCCGGCGAATCGCCCGAGGCCAAGTTCGTGGAGGACTTCCTGAAGGCCAGGCTGGAGCGGATGGAGGCGGTGTTGGCCGGCCGCGCGTGGCTGGTGGCCGATCGATTTACCGTTGCCGACTTGCTGATGGCGGACGTGCTGCGGCAGGTGGATAAGTTCGATGGGCTTGCGGCGTACTCGGCTTGCCACGCTTTTGTCGCGCGCATGACGGCGCGACCGGCCTTCCTAAAGGCGTACGACGACCAGATGGCTCACTTTGCTGCGGGAGATGTAGCTTGATACTTGCGCCATCGATTACCGCGCGGCGACCAAACCAAAACACGCCTCAAGACATTACGAAATTGGCCAAATCGCTATAGAATCAATCCGTTGAGCACGGATTGGAGGCCCGCTGTGAGCTTCATCGAGGGCGATAGCCGAGATCAGATCAGCCTGCTGCCAGCTTGCATCGACGACTATGTCGCGCCGGACGCCCTCGTCCGCGTCGTCGATGCATTCGTCGGCAGCCTGGACCTGGCTGAGCTGGGCTTCCACAGGGTCGTCGCGGCGGCAACCGGCAGGCCAGGATACCAGCCTGGCGACATGCTCCGGCTGTACATGTGGGGCTATCTCAACCAGGCCCGATCATCGCGGCATCTTGAGCGCGCCTGCGTTCGGGACCTCGAAGCGCTGTGGTTGATGCGCCGGCTGGCGCCAGACTATCGCACCATTGCTGCGTTCCGGCACGACAACCCGGAGGCGATCATCGCCGCGAGCGCGGCCTTCATTCAGTTCTGTCGCGAACAAGGGCTCATTGGCGGGCGCATGGCGGCGCTGGATGGGACGAAGATGAGGGCGGTCGCCAGCCCGAAGAACATCGCAGGCGCGGAACGCCTTGCCCGTGACATCGCGCACACCGAGAAGGAAATCGCTTACTACCTCGATCGCCTGGATATCATTGACGAGGCCGTGGCCCAGGGCTTCGGGGACCAGCCGTTGCATCGGGAGGGGTTCAAGGCGGCGATCGCCTCGCTGCAACGTCGGAAGGACCGGCTGGCGCGGAGGCAGCAGGAGTTGGAGCGCCGTGATGAGAAGGTCCTGGTCTTCGGCGAGCCGGAGGCAAAGCCGATGGGCTACGGCCGCGCACCCAAGACGCCTTCCTACAATCTCCAGAGCGTCGTCGACGTTGAGAGCGGGCTGATCGTCCATCACGATGTCTACAACGACGCGAACGACAGCCATCTCCTGCATCCGATGTCCGTCGCGACCAAAGAAGTGCTGGAGGTCGAGGAGCTTCAGGTGTTGACCGACGGCGGGTACTCGAACGCGGAAGAGATCGCCCGGTGTGAACGCGAGCACATCGAGGTGGCGGCTCCGATCAAGCGTGGCGCGATGAACTCGGACCACTTCCGACCGGCGCAGTTCATCTATGACGAGGCGAGCGACACGATCCGATGTCCGGCCGCGCAAACGCTGCGGCCGTCGGGCCTCCACACCCGCAATCGAGCAATGCGGTATCGGACGTCAGCCTGCGGCAGCTGTGCTTTGAAGCCGAGATGTACCCCCGGCGTCCAGCGCACAATCCACCGACTGATCGATCAGAGCGCGCTGGATCGCATGGAGGCGCGCATCCACGCTGACCCCAGCCTGATGACGATCCGACGATGCACCGTCGAGCACCCGTTCGGCACGATTAAGCGAATGTCGAGCGGCGGAAGGTTCCTCACCAGGGGGCTGAAGGCGGTGAAGGCGGAAGCAGCGCTCTCGATCCTCGCCTTCAACATCCTCCATGCGGCGAACGCATTTGGGACGAGAGCGATCACGCCGAGCTGAGGCGCGGCCTCGCTTCGCATTGGCCGCATTCGTCTCAGGCCAACCGCTCCCAGCGCGAGTTCTGGCACAGCCTGGGGGGCCGCCCCCGCTGGAGGGGGTAGACGCTCAAGGCTCGCCTTCGCGACTCAGGGGGAGGGCGCTCCCCCCATCCTTGCGCCCGCCAAAGACACACGCCGATGTTGGCCCACGGCACAGGTCTCAACGAAGAGGTTCAAAATTGCGACGCCTGCCCGGAAAAGCCGGGCGCGGTTTGCGCCTCGCGACCAACCGCGCCCGCGACAACGCGGTGCTATTCTGGCAAGTTAAGCACGATTCAGGGGAGCAGGCTTTGCCGCAGCAGATGATGGCTGACCACGAGACCGAGACGGACACGCGCAGCGAGGAGGCTTGGGTCGTCGCGACCAACCCCGACTTCCCCATCCGTGCCCGCAACGTCAACTGGTTCCTGGAACGCGGCGGCGCGATCAAGGAAGTCCGGCTCACCGAGTCGGAAACCGGCGAATGGAGCGTCTGGCTGCGTCTGGCCGGCCGGTCAGGCGAGCACCGCCTGGCCATGTTCAAATCGGACGCGCCCCGCGTCTATCGTGACGTCGCCCGCGCCATCGCCATGTGCCGCGACGACTTCGGCTACTTCGGTCCCATCACGCTCTCGACGGACCGACAGCCTGATGGTGCTGCGGATCACCGCGGGCCAGCCTCGGCATAGAGGCCGATCCTCGCTTAAGGGCGAAGTGCCGAAGGTCGGCTTCGAGGCTCCGGCGCCAGATAGGCCCACGTAACGAGACCGGGGGCCGCTCCCGCGTCTAGAGCATGTAACCCACGTCCGAGGCGCCGGTCGGATAGGCGAACATGGTGGATCGCAGGTCAGCCGCGGTGACGCCGTGGCGGATGGCGAGGCCGAAGAGGTTGATCACCTCCTCGGCATGCGTGCCCACCAGGTGCGCCCCGAGGATCCGTTCGGTAGCTTCCTCGATGAGCACCTTGTGGCCGTAGACCCGCTCCGCCAGGCGCCGCGCGGTGAACCAGTTCGGCGTCGAGGCGGCGTTGACCTGGAACTTGAGGCCCCGGCGATGCGCCTCGTCCTCGGAGAGTCCGACAGAGGCGATGGCCGGCACGGTGAAGGCGACGCTCGGCACGCCGCGATAGTCCGGGCGGTGCGAGGGGCCCTCCAACAGGTTGGCGGCGACCACCTTGGCGTCGTGGCTGGAGACCGGCGTCAGGGGCGGTCCCATCCCAGCGGCGTCGCCGGCGGCATAGACCCGCGGGTTGGAGACGCTCTGCAGGTGCTCGTTCAGCTGCAGCCGTCCGTCCCGCGCGGCGACGTCGCCGGCCGCCAGGTCCAGAGCATCGAGGTCGGGCCCGCGCCCAGCCGCGTGGACCACCAGATCGGCCGTGACGCTGAGGTCCGGGGCGTCGCGCCGGGAAGCGTGGACGCGCAAGCCGTCGTCAGTGCGCTCGATGCGGGTGACCGTCGCGCCCGTCTCCATGGCGATGCCGAGTTCGTGGAACCGCGGCATGAGCCAGCCCACCAGGTCGGGATCGAAGTGCGGCAGGAGCCGCGCAGACCGTTGCAGGATGGTGACCTCGGCGCCGGCGCGCGCCGCCAGGTGCGAGAACTCCGCCGCGACATAGCCGCCGCCGATCAGCACGATCCGGCGTGGGAGGCGCTCAAGCTCCATGAAGGCGTCACTCGTCACGACCAGGTCCTCGCCGGGGATGCCGAGCGGGACCGGGCGGCCGCCGGGGGCGAGTAGGGTGTGGCGGGCCGGGGGCCGTATTCCGGCCCGGTCATTAGTCGGGGGTGCCCCGCCGTAAAGCCCTGTCCTGACCTTTCGTTCATCCGGAATCAGCGCGGCGAGCTTCTTTTCCTGATCCTGGGCCAGGGCCTTGGTGGGGTAGAGGTAGAGAGCGCGTGCGGAGCGGTCGCCGAGTATCGCCTCGATGACGGGCAGGTTGTAGCACATGCTCTTGCCGCTGGCGGCGGGTGTGGCGACTATGATGTTCTTGCCATCTCGCAGGGCGTGGATTGCATCGACTTGGTGCCGGTACAGGGAGGTGACTGCCTGGGCTTCGAGCGTGGAGATTATCCGTTCGTGCAACGGCGGGTCAACGTCAGCAGTTATGGCCTGACGTGAGGGTATCTGCTCCAGGTGAGCCATCTGCCCCTCGTACCAGAGCAGGCTTTGGATATGGCGGAGGAAGGATGCGGTATCCATGAATCAATGGCGCATAACAACTGG
>CALEOQ010000326.1 GCA_937910255.1 uncultured Caulobacteraceae bacterium
GGGGGGGGGGTGGGGGGGGGGGGGGGGCAGGCGGGGCGGGGCGAGGCGCGGGGGCATGTGGAGGTCCGGGCCGGGGCGGGGGGCGGACGCGGGCGGCTCGGGGGGCAGGGCGGGCGAAGGCGGGCCGGGGCCCGCGGGCAGCGGGGTCGGGGCCGCGCGGATGGCCCGGAAGGCGCGCAGGGGCCGCGGCTCGAAGCACTGGACGAAGACCGGAGCGTCCCGGCGGTCCAGGTCGTTGTCGCGCAGCTCGGCGGCCAGCCGGGCGCTCATGGGCAGGCCGCGGGCCTCGAAATAGGTCGGGTGCTTCATTTCGGGATAGACCCCGATCGTCCGGCCCGTCTGCTGGCTCTGCGCCTTGGCCAGGTCCGCCACTTCCTGGAAGGTGGGAATGGGCTCTTGGCGATCGAAGGCGGCGCTGGTCGGCCGTAGGGCCGGCAGCCGCTCCTTGGTCCGCAGGGTCTTCAGCTCGGCCAGGGTGAAGTCCTCGGTGAACCAGCCGGCGGTCTTCACCCCGTCGATCAGTCGTTCCGTGCGCCGGTCGGCGAAGTCGGGCCGCTCGGCCACATCGGTGGTTTCTGAGATTTCGTTCTCATGGCGGGCCACCAGCGCCCCGTCCCGGGTCATCACCAGGTCCGGCTCGATGAAGTCGGCCCCCTGATCGATGGCCCGCTGATAGGCCGCAAGCGTGTGCTCGGGCCGCTCGCCGCTGGCGCCGCGATGGGCGATGACTAGGGGACGCGCCCGGACGGGCTGGGCGAGAACGGGCTGGGCGAGGGCGGGCTGGGCGAGGCCAAGCTGGGCGAAGGCCAGGGCCAGGGGGGCGGACGCCGTGAAGGCGCGACGGGTGAGGGCGCTCATGGCCCTGATCTAGCCGCCCCTTGTGACGGTTGCGTCAAGCCGTTGTTGCGGCCGGCCTCAGGCGGCGGCGCGCAGGCGCTCCAGCAGCATGGGATGCAGTTCCAGATTGGCTGCGCAGACCGAGCCTGCGCCCAGCACATCCTCACCGCCGTCGGCGTCGGTGACCTTGCCGCCCGCCTCGGTGATCAGCAGGATCCCGGCCGCCAGGTCCCAGCGGTTGAGGTCGCGCTCCCAATAGCCGTCGAACCGCCCGGCCGCCACATAGGCCATGTCCAGGGCCGCTGAGCCGAAGCGGCGCACGCCCGCCACCCGCTGGCTGATCTGGTGCAGCTCCTTCAGGAATTTGGCGTGCTGGCCGTGGCCTAGGAAGGGGATGCCGGTGGCGATCACCGACTCGTCGAACCGGGTGCGGGCCGCCACCCGCAGGCGATGGTCGTTGAGGAAGCAGCCCTTGCCCTTCTCGGCCCAGAACAGCTCGTTGCTGACGGGGTTGTAGGTGAGCGCCGCGACGATGGCGCCCTGGCGCTCCAGAGCGATGTTGATGGCGAAGTGCGGGATGGCGTGCAGGAAGTTGGTGGTGCCATCCAGGGGATCGACGATCCAGGTGTGGGTCTTGTCGGTGCCCTCGATCATGCCCCGCTCTTCCCCCAGGAAGCCGTAGCCGGGGCGCGCAGCGGTCAGCGCCTCGAAGATGGTCTGCTCGGCCTTGATGTCGGCGGCCGAGACGAAGTCGGCGGCGCTCTTCTTGGAGACCTGCAGCTCGGCCAGTTCGCCGAAATCGCGGTTGAGCCCGCGCGCAGCCTTGCGGGCGGCGTCGGACATGACTTTCAGAAGTGCGGTTTGCGTGGCCACGGTCTGTTCCAGTGCGCGCAAGGGACGGGCGGCGGTGGTCGGCGCTCGGGCGGGAAATGGGCGGCGGAACCTAGTCGCCACGCCGCCCGATGGCAAGGCGGGGTGTCAGGCGGGCGCCTAGGCTTGTGTCTGGTCCTGGGCGGCGAGGCCCCGGGCGATGGCGGCGTTCAGGTCGCGGACGGCGGCGGCAGGTCCTTCTGGGTGAGCCCAGACTCCGGCCGAGACGGCCAGGAAGTCCGCGCCAGCGGCCACCAGGCCCTCGGCGTTGTCGGCCGTGATGCCGCCGATGGCCACGCAGGGGATTTCCATGGACTCCTGCCAGATGGTCAGCAGGTCGGGCTCGGCCCGGGTGGGGGCGTCCTTGGTAGTCGTCGGGAAGAAGGCGCCAAAGGCCACATAGTCGGCGCCGGCCTCGGCGGCCTCCATGGCCAGGTGGCGGCTGTCATGGCAGGTCACGCCGATCATCGCGCCCTTGCCCATGATCCTGCGCGCCTCGCGACAGGGGGGATCGTCCTGGCCCACATGCACCCCGTCGCAGGCCAGGGCGGCGGCCAGGTCGGGGCGGTCATTGAGGATCACCGCCACGTCGCGGCTGTGGGCGATGGGCATGATCACATCTACGGCCGCGGCGATCACCTCATCGGAGGCGCCTTTCAGGCGGACCTGCAGGGCGGCGACGTCGCCCGCGTCGAGGGTCTGGGCCAGGGTCCGGCCAAACGCGGCCAGGTCATCGAGGACCGGCGGGGTGATCAGATAGAGGCGGCAGTCGGGCGCGGTGCTCATGCGCCCGCTTCTAGCTGGCTGAGGCCTTGAAGGGGAGGGGGCTCATTCCAGGCCAAGCAGGGCGCGCAGGCTGTAGGCCACGACGCCGGTCGCGGCCATGCCGGCCAGGGCGAGCGCGATGAACCAGCCCAGGCGGCGCGCCAGCGGCGGACGGGGAGCGTCGGCCTCCGGCGGGCCCTCAATGATATCCCGCATCGGCGCCCACCTTGCCGCGGAACACCCAGTAGACCCAGACCGTATAGGCCAGGATCACCGGCAACAGGATCGCCACCCCCACCAGCATCAGCCCCAGCGCATTCTCCGCAGACGCCGCCTGGCGGAAGGTCAGGTCGTAAGGAACTATATTGGGGAAGAAGCCGACGGCCAGCCCCAGATAGCCCGAGACGAAGACCGTCAGGGCGCCGAGGAAGGGCACCACATGGCCGCCCCTGGCCAGGCCGAACACCACCAGGGCCAGACCCGCCAGCCCCAGCAGCGGAATGGGCGAGAGCAGGCCCAGGCGGGCGAGGTCAAAGGCGCCGTCCTCAAAGCCCCAGCGGGCCGCCACTTCGGGATGAACGAACAGGGTCGCGACGCTCACCACCGCCAGCAGGGCGGCGCTGGCGATCGCCGCCCGCCAGGCCCAGCGCCGGGCGTCGCCGTGCAGATCATCCTCGGTGCGCCAGATCAGCCAGGTGGAGCCCAGCAGGGTGTAGCCGGCGGCCAGGCCCACGGCCACCAGCAGGGTATAGGGCGTCAGCCAGTCGAAGGGGCCGCCGCCGAAGGCCTCGCCGTCCAGGGTCACCCCCTGGATGAAGCCGCCGAGCACGAGGCCCTGGGCGAGCGCGGCCACGGTCGATCCGCCGGCGAAGGCGGCGGTCCAGAAGGCCTTGCCCCTGGCGCGGGCCCGGGCGCGGAACTCAAACGCCACCCCGCGCAGGATCAGCGCCATCATCATCAGCAGGATAGGGATGTAGAGGGCCGGCATGATCACCGCATAGGCCAGCGGGAAGGCGGCGAAGAGTCCGCCGCCGCCCAGGACCAGCCAGGTCTCGTTGCCGTCCCAGAAGGGGGCGATGGTGTTCATCATGGTGTCCCGGTCCCGGGGCGAGCGGGCGAACGGGAACAGGATGCCGATGCCCAGGTCGAACCCGTCGAGCATCACATAGAGCAGCACGGCCAGGGCGATGATGCCGGCCCAGATGAGGGGCAGGTCGAGGTCCATCAGCGGTCCTCCTGAGGGTCGGATTCGCCGGGGCTCTTGGGCGCGGCGCCGAGGGCCCAGCCTGGCGCGCGGTCTTCGGTCGGCGGCGGCTCGTGCGCCCCGCCCAGGGGCCCCTGGGCCAGCATCCGCAGAATGTAGAGGGCGCCGACGCTGAACACGATCCCATAGACGATGAGGAAGGCCAGCAGCGACGCCGAGACCGAGCCTGCGCCCACGGGCGAGACGGCGTCCTCGGTGCGCAGGACCCCGTAGATGACGTAGGGCTGGCGGCCCACCTCGGCGACAATCCAGCCGGAGATCACGGCGACGAACCCGGCCGGCCCCATGGCCACGCAGGACCGCAGGAAGGCGGGGCTGCGGGCGATGCGTCCGCGCCAGGCCAGCCAGGCGCCCCAGAACCCGAGCGCAATCATCGCCAGGCCGAGGCCGACCATGAGCCGGAAGGCCCAGAAGACGATGAAGACCGGCGGGCGATCCTCAGGCGCAAAGGCCTCCAGACCCTGAACCTCGGCGCCTGTCGAGCCGGCGGTGATCAGGCTGCCAAGCTTGGGGATGGACAGCTCCCAGCGGTTGCCTTCGATCTCCCGGTCCGGCCAGGCGGCGATGTGGAAGGCCTGCTCCGTGCGGGTCTCCCAGAAGGCCTCGATGGCGGCCAGCTTGGCTGGCTGGTGACGCATGACGTCCTTGCCCGACAGGTCGCCCACCAGCAGTTGCAGGGGGGCGACGATGGCCAGCATGCCGATGGCCATCTTCAGGGCCATGGCCGATTCCGGCTCCGTGGCGTCTCGCAGCAGCCGGAAGGCGCTGGCGGCGGCCACCACCAGGGCGGTGGTCAGATAGGCGGCCAGCACCATGTGGGCGAGGCGCTCGGGGAAGGTGGGCGAGAAGATCACCTGCAGCCAGTTCACGGCCACGAGGCCCTCCTCGACCGTGCCGGCGAAGCCCGACGGGCTCTGCATCCAACTGTTGGCCGAGATGATCCAGAAGGCCGAGGTGAGCGTGCCGAACGCCACCAGCACCGTGGAGGCGAAGTGGAGGCCCGGCCCCACCTTCTTCCAGCCGAACAGCATCACGCCGAGGAAGCTGGCCTCAAGGAAGAAGGCGGCCAGAACCTCGAAGGCGAACAGTGGGCCGATCACCGGGCCGGCCACGGCGGAGAAGACGCTCCAGTTGGTGCCGAGCTGGTAGCTCATGACCACGCCGCTCACCACGCCCATCCCGAACGAGATGGCGAACACCTTCACCCAGAACAGATAGAGGGTTTTGAAGGTCTCGTTCCGTGTCGTCAGCCAAAGCCCTTCGAGGACGGCGAGGTAACTCGCAAGTCCAATGGTGAAGCTTGGAAAGATGATGTGGAACGCGATCGTGAATGCGAACTGGATTCGCGAAAGAAGCAGCGCGTCGAAGTCCATCTGGTCTCACTCCCAGGCGGCGGTCGCGGCGGGACTCTTGCGCCTAAGACGGGCGTAGACCAAGCCGCCGCCGCGCGACATAGGGTCGCGCCAAAAAGGCGGGCCGCAAGCTGCAAATGATTTGCAAGCACGTTCGCATCTGCTAGATGTCGATGCGTCGCCTGGGGAGTCAAACCGCTCGTGTACGTCTGTAATTGCAACGGTATTCGCGAACGTGAGGTCCGCGCGGCGGTCGCCGCCGGCGCCAGCCGTCCGTCGGAAATCTTCAAGGCTTGCGACGCCAAGCCCCAGTGCGCCCGCTGCGTCTGCGACATGCGTGAGTATCTGCAGGACCAGCGCGAAGCCCTGCGCTACGCCGCCGAATAGGCAGGCAGATTTCCCGGCCCTGGCGACTTTCTTCGCCAGCGCAAATCACTTGCAAACATAGGCTTTGACACGGCGCGGTCGTCGCCTGAGGTTGCGCGCAAATCTGTTTGTGACGTGAGGAAAGGAGCCCCCTATGCAGGGCGACAAGGCAATTATCCGACTGCTCAACGCAGTGCTCACCAATGAGCTGACTGCGGTGAACCAGTATTTCCTCCACGCGCGGATGTTCGAGAACTGGGGCCTGCGCCGCCTGGGCAAGATCGTCTATGAAGAGTCGATCGGCGAAATGAAGCACGCCGACAAGCTCATCAACCGCATCCTGT
>CALEOQ010000327.1 GCA_937910255.1 uncultured Caulobacteraceae bacterium
GGCAGTTGGTATTATAGTGATTGATGCAGCGACGGACACGGCGACCTACACGCTCTCCAGACGCGCCGCTCTGCCGATCTGAACCCCGAATACGCGAACGGCCCGGAGGCCGGCGCACACCAGCCACACGTCGGGCGACGCCGCAAGCAGGGCCGCCACGTCATGGACGCAAGGGATGCCGGCGACCTCGCGGCCGGGCCGCACCAGCACGGCGCAGATGGCGTCCGCCTCGCCCAGGCGCCCGGCCGTGGCGATGATTTCGTGCCCGATCGCGCCGAAGCCGATCAATCCGATGCGTTTGTCACTCGCCATTCCCAAACTCCGCTGCGCGCCCTTGACTTATAATATTGTATGACAAGATTGCCACCCGATTAGAGGGCGCTTCGGGCGCCTGCGAACCTGAGGAGCAGCGCCGTGGAGTCCCCATCCTCGCCGGTCAAGGTGGCCATCATCGGCTCGGGCAACATCGGGTCGGACCTGATGATCAAGATCATGCGCCTGTCCAAGACCCTGGCCGTGGGCGCCATGGTCGGCGTCGATCCGGCGTCCGACGGCCTGCAGCGGGCCCAGCGGATGGGCGTGCCCACCACCGCCGGCGGCATCGATGGCCTGGTGGCCATGCCGGAGTTCGGCGACATCCAGATCGTCTTCGACGCCACCTCGGCCGGCGCCCACCAGCGGCATGACGAGGTGCTGCGCGCCCATGGCAAGACGGTGATCGACCTGACGCCGGCGGCCATCGGTCCCTATGTGATCCCGCCGGTGAACGGCGAGGCCAATCTCGACCAGCCGAACCTCAACATGGTGACCTGCGGCGGCCAGGCCACCATTCCCATCGTGGCGGCGGTCAACCGTGTCTCACCGGTGATCTATGGCGAGATCGTCGCCTCCATCGCCTCCAAATCGGCCGGCCCCGGCACGCGGGCCAATATCGACGAGTTCACCGAGACCACCTCGCGGGCCATCGAGCAGGTGGGCGGCGCGCGGCGGGGCAAGGCGATCATCGTGCTCAACCCGGCCGAACCGCCGTTGATCATGCGCGACACGGTCTATTGCCTCTGCGAGGGCGGCGATCCGGCCGCCATCGAGGCCTCCATCCTGGAGATGGTCGCCGAGGTGCAGACCTATGTGCCCGGCTATCGCCTGAAGCAGGCGGTGCAGTTCGAGCCCATCACCGACAACGCCCGCCTGCTGATCCCGGAAATGGACGAGGCCTTCACCGGCCTCAAGGTCAGCGTCTTCCTCGAGGTGGAGGGCGCGGCCCACTACCTGCCGGCCTATGCGGGCAATCTGGACATCATGACCTCGGCGGCCCTGCGCACCGCCGAGCGCATCGTTGAACGCCGCGGCGCAGGAGTTTCCGCATGATCGCCCCCGCCCCCGCCCGCAAACTCTACATCCAGGACGTCACCCTGCGCGACGGCATGCACGCCATCCGCCACCAGTATGGACTGGACCAGGTCCGGGCCATCGCCCGCGCCCTAGACGAGGCCCGTGTGGACGCCATCGAGGTTTCCCACGGGGACGGCCTTTCGGGCTCGTCCTTCAACTACGGCTTTGGCGCCTGCACCGACTGGGCCTGGATCGAGGCCGTCGGCGAGGTGCTGGAGCACGCCGTCCTGACCACCCTGCTCCTGCCCGGCATTGGCACGGTGCATGACCTGAAGCGCGCCTATGAGCTGGGGGTCCGCTCGGTGCGGGTGGCCACCCACTGCACCGAGGCCGACGTCTCGCGCCAGCATATCGAGGCTGCCCGCAGCCTCGGCATGGATGTCTCCGGCTTCCTGATGATGAGCCATATGAGCGCGCCCGACGCCTTGGCGCAGCAGGCCCTGCTGATGGAGAGCTACGGCGCTCACTGCGTCTATGTCACCGATTCCGGCGGGGCCCTGACCATGGAGGGCGTGGCCGAGCGGCTGCAGGCCTATGACGCGGTGCTGCGCCCTGAGACCGAGCGGGGCATCCACGCCCACCACAATCTGTCGCTAGGCGTCGCCAACTCCATCGCTGCAGTCCAGAACGGGGCCATCAGGGTGGACGCTTCGCTCGCGGGCATGGGAGCCGGCGCCGGCAATGCGCCGCTGGAGGGCTTTATCGCCGCGGCCGATGTCTATGGCTGGGACCATGGCTGCGACCTCTTCAAGCTGATGGACGCGGCCGAAGATCTGGTGCGCCCGATCCAGGACCGCCCAGTCCGGGTGGACCGCGAGACGCTCAGCCTGGGCTATGCCGGGGTCTATTCCAGCTTCCTGCGCCATGCCGAAAAGGCCGCCGAGACCTATCGCCTCGACACCCGCGCCATCCTCATCGAACTCGGCCGCCGCCGCATGGTGGGCGGCCAGGAGGACATGATCGTCGACGTCGCCCTAGACATGGTCCGTGCCCGGGAGGCGTGAGGCCTGTCATGATGACGTCTACCGTTCGCCGGTAGGCTGGAGCCATGAGCAGCGCGCACGATGTCATAGACCTCTACCAGCGCCACGCTGCGGCCTGGGTTCGCAACCGCGGCGATCGGCTGACCGAAGGCGTCTGGCTCGATCGGTTTCTGGCCTTGTCGCCAAAGGGGCGCCGCGTGCTCGATCTCGGCTGCGGGTCCGGAAGCCCGATCGCGCGCTACCTGATCGGCCAAGGTTGCGCAGTGACCGGCGTCGACGGGTCGGCGGAGCTGATCGCGGTCTGTGAAGCGGCCTTTCCCGCGCACACTTGGCGCGTCGGGGACATGCGCCTCGCTGAGCTTGATCAGACGTTCGACGGCGTCCTCGCCTGGGACAGCCTGTTCCACCTGGATCATGACGATCAGCGGCGCATGTTCGACGTGTTCCGGAGCCATTGCGGACCCAACGCCGCTCTGATGTTCAACAGCGGTCCGGCCCATGGCGAGGCGGTCGGCGCCTTCGAGGGCGAGGCCCTCTATCACGCCAGCCTCGCGCCCTCCGAATACAGGTCCCTCCTGGCGGAGCGCGGCTTCGAGGTGGTCCAATTTACGCCGGAGGACCCGACGTGCGGGGGACGATCCGTCTGGCTGGCCAGGCTGCTTTGATGCGGGCCAGTCTGAGCGCCTAATTGCGACCTAGCTGGACACGCCTTGATTCAGAGCCGGGAAAGCCACGTCTGGAGACGGAACGCCGAGAAATGGGCAGAGCCGGTCCCAGCCCTGCCCGCCGGCCACATCCAGTTCCAGCAGATCAGTTGGCCGTTGCGCGAAGTAGCGACGAACTTCGCTGTGATGGCGGAAGAATGACTCGGCCAGCGTCTGCCGGTCGAAGCCAACGGTCTCGTAAATGGCCATCCGCCGGGCAATGCGGTCGTGTTGCCCCGGGATAGGGCGAGGACTGTGAAGGTGGGACCGCTCCATTGACGCGAGCCAACTCTCGACTGTTCGCGTGGTCAGTACGAACTTCGAGCCTGGAAAAATGTAATCCAGATATTTGAAATGGAGCACCACCGTGTTGCCGGACCCGCCTTGCAGATCGCGAAGCGCTTCAAACGTCGGGTCCTGTTGAACCGGGTCATATCCCAGTAGCTCGAGACTGGCGCAGAAGGACGTATTCCCAGTTCTCGCCAACCCCACACCCCAGCAGTGTTGCTGTTGGCTCATCTCAGATTCCCACTGGAAGCTCTTCGCGCTGAGCGCCCAATGGCGCTCCCTGACTCACAGGCTCCCGTATGCCTCGTGGTCGGCGTCGGCATGCCACTCGCTGAAGGTCGCAAAGGGATCCGGCGCAGTGTAGCCCCGCTTGGACACCACCACGCGGTCGTCCTCGAGCCGATAGATGAGGCGATCACCGGGCTTCAGATCAAGGGCCGCACGAACGGCCCGGGGAATGGTCGTCTGCCCCGCGGGGGTGAGCTTGCTGGTGATCATTGTGAGCGCCTGCCAGTCTTGCAGAACTGCAGTGACATCGGACAAGTTTCAAGACCCCCTGTCCAGCCATCCCCGCCCCCTAAACCCGCGGCGGGTCAGCTTCGAAGTGGGCCAGGAGGGCGTCGATAAAGGCTTCGACGGCGGCCTCGGCGGCGTCGGGGTCGCGCTGCTCAAGGGCCTGCAGAATGCGACCGTCGCAGAGCAGCGTCAGCTCACGGTTGGCGGCGGTTTCGTGCAGGCGCCCACGCATGGTCTGGAAGACGTCGTCCACCATGGTCGCGCAACGCCGCAGCAGCGCGTTGCGGCAGGCCTCGCGCAGGGCGCTGCGGAACTCGGTGTTGCGCTCCACGAAGACCCGGGCGCGGCCGGCCTCGTGCGCGGCCCGCTGACGCTCCAGGGTTTTGCGCAGGGCGGCGATCTCGGCCTCGGTGGCTTCCAGGGCCGCATGGCGGGCGATGCGGGCGTCCAGCAGGCGGCGGACCTCCAGCCGGTCGACCACATCCTTCTGGGTGTCGACCGGGACCAGATAGCCCCGTTCCTGCGGGGTCAGCAGGCCCTCACGGGCCAGTTGCAGCAGCACCTCGCGCACCGGCGTGCGGGAGACGCCATAGGCCTTGGCCAGTTGCAGCTCCACCAGCCGCGCGCCCGGCTCCAGCAGGCCCGACTGCAGCTCTTCGCGCATGCGCCGATAGACCTGGTCGCGCAGGCGCTCGGTCGGGGCGACGGCTCGCGAACTTCCCGGCAAGGCGCTGGATTCCCTTAAGTGACGCAAGATCAGTCCGTCCCTCGACTAGGCCATAGATGCGCCCACCGCAACGGCGCCCCCTCAACGGGCGCCTGACAAGGAATACGGGATACTGTATACAATGATCTTGAAGCCGAGGCGCGCCTCCTTCCAGATGGCGCAGCGCTCGCGCACCTTGTTTCGATCAATGGGATTTCAATGTCGTACAGGACCCTCCAGGCCCAGCCGCTTACCCCCACCATCGGCGCCGAGCTTTCCGGCGTCGACCTGACCCAGCCCCTGAGCGACGAACAGGTCGCGGACATTCGTCAGGCCCTCCACGATCACGGCGTGATCTTCTTCCGGGACCAGCCCCTGGATCCTGAGTCGCTCAAGAGGGTCGGCCAGTATTTCGGCGAGCTGCAGATCCATGCCCTGAAGGGCCTGCCCGAGCACCCGGAGGTGCGCAAGCTGCACGCCGACGCCACCTCCAAGCATGTGGCCGGCGAGGAGTGGCACACCGACATGTCGTGCCTGCCCGTCCCGCCCATGGGCAGCGTGCTCTATCTGCACACCCTGCCGCCGATGGGCGGCGATACGGCCTTTTCCAGCATGTATGCGGCCTATGACGCCCTGTCGGCGCCGATGAAGGCCTATCTGGAGCAGCTGACCGCCACCCATGACGGCAAGCTGGCCTTCGGTCGCTTCGATCCCGACGGCAAGTATCCGGTCGCCGTCCATCCGGTGATCCGCACCCACCCGGCCACGGGGCGCAAGCTGCTGTTCGTCAACCGCGGCTTCACCAGCCACATCAACGACGTGCCGCAGGACGAGAGTGAGGCCCTGCTGCAGTACCTCTTCAAGCATGCGGAGAACGCCTACTTCCAGGTGCGCTTCCGCTGGACGCCCCATGCGGTGGCCTTCTGGGACAATCGCTGCACCCAGCACCTGGCGATCTGGGACTATTTCCCGCACGAGCGCTCGGGCTTCCGGGTGCAGATCGAGGGGAATGCGGCCGACTACGCCGCGGCCTGATCGCCGCCGTCACGGCTGGAACGACAAAGGGCCCGCGCCAGGGGATGGCGCGGGCCCTTCCTTTTCTTTGCGACGACCGGGGAGAGCCGCGCAAGGAAAGCTCAGGTCACCGAAACCGGTCCGCCGCGGCGGCGCTCCTGATAGGGACGCAGGGCCAGGACGAGGCTGGAGGCCACCAGGCAGAGCCCCGCGCCGACCGCCAGCATGGCCTGGTAGGAGCCGGTCAGGACGAAGACGAAGCCGAAGGCGACGGGGCCCAGGCCCATGGCGATCATCACCGCCCCGAACAGGACCCCGAAGATCTGGGCGAAGCACTTCAGGCCGAAATAGCGGCTGGCCAGATAGGCCAGCATGTCCACCTCGGCGCCCAGACTGCCCCCCAGCAACAGGGCCGGGAAGATCATCGCCCAGGCCGGCAGCGGCGCCCACAAAAGGGCCAGGCCCACGGCCGAGAGGCTGAAGAAGACCAGGCCGATGTGCCGGGCGTCGAACTTGTCCAGCAGGAAGCCGATCAGGATTCGGCCCCCGAAGGTGGCCAGGCCGAAGATCGAGGCGACCCCGGCGGCGGCTTCCGGGCTCATGCCCCGGTCGCCGAGCAGGGGCACCATGTGCGGGATCAGCCCATAGAGGACGAAGGCGAGCACGACGAAGATGGCGATCAGCATCCAGAAGTCGCGCTTGGCCATGGCCTGCCTCAGCGTGTCGCCCAGGGCGGCGGCGGGCGGGGCGTCCGCCCCCTGCCCGGCCGGCGCGCCCGGCTGTTCCTGCAGCAGGAAGACCACCATCGGCAGGGCCACGCAGAGCAGGATCAGGCCCAGCGCCACATAGCCGCCCTGCCAGCCGAATTGGGAAATGGCGCCCTGGCCCACCAGGGGCACATAGGCGAAGCCGAAGCCCGTGCCGCTGCCGGCGATGCCGATGGCCAGGCCCCGGGACTTGTCGAACCAGGTGGCCAGGACGCGCATATAGGCGACGCTGTTGGAGCCGGCCGCCACCGTCCCCATGGCGACGTAGATCGCCATGAAGTGCCAGAGCTGGGTGACCTGGGTCAGGGCCAGCATGCAGGCGGCCAGGATCACCAGGGAGGGGATCAGCACCCGGCGCGCGCCGAACCGGTCCACCAGGCGCCCCACCAGCGGCATGGAGACCGCCGAGCAGAGCATCATCAGCGAGGCCGCCGCGCTCATCTCCGCCCGGCCCCAGCCGAACTGCTGCTCGAAGGTCCCGATGAACAGGCCGAGCGAGGCGATGCCGAAGGCGGCCGGCCCGGCCGAGATCCCCACCAGGGAGACCGCGACGATCAGCCAGCCGCGGATGGTCGGCCTTGCCGCGCCGGGCTCGCCGGTTTCGGCGAGAGAAACTGCGGTCACGGATTCACCATCTGGACGTACAGGTTCTCGCCGCCGGCCTTGTAGACCACCCCGCCCTTCATCACGAACTGGACCCGCTCCAGCTCGGTGATGTCGGTCAGGGGATCGCCGGCGACGGCCACGATGTCGGCGTAGCGACCAGCCTGCACGGCGCCGATCTCGTTGGAGCCGATCAGGTCGGCGGCGTTGGCCGTGGCGGCCAGGATCACCTCGGCCGGCGTCATGCCGGCCTCGACCATCAGGGCCGCCTCCTGCAGGTTCTCGCCGAGCCCGGTGTCGCTGCCGAAGGCGATCTTGACGCCGGCGCTGTGGGCGCGGGTCAGCTTGGTCAGGCTCGGCCCCATGGCCAGAACCTTGGCCACGGTGGAGGGATTGAGGGCCTCCGGGGACGCCTTGGCCAGCTCATAAAGCCGCTGGGTGGTCAGCAGGGTCGGCACGAAATAGGTCCCGGCAGCCTTCATCAGCCGCCAGCTCTCATCGTCGGCATAGGTGCCATGCTCGATGGAGGACGCCCCCAGGCGCACGGCGATGTCGATGGCTTCCTTGCCATGGCCGTGGGCGGCGACCTTCATGCCCATGGCGTGGGCGGTGTCGATGGCCGCCTTGATCTCGGCCTCGGTCATCAGCTGGGCCTTGGGGTCGTCCCCCTGGCTGACCACGCCGCCGCTGGGCATGATCTTGATGATGTTGACGCCGAGCTTGTGCTGGGTGCGCGCCAGCCGGGTGACGGCGTCCGGCCCATCGGCTAGCCCCGCCCCCCAGTCGCGGCGGGACATGTCCTCTGCATAGCCATGGCTCCAGTCGGTGTGGCCGCCGGTCGGCCCGATGGCCTCGCCGGCCACCCACATGCGCGGGCCGGCCACTTCGCCGAGCTCGATGGCCTTCTTCAGCGCCACATCGGTCCCGTAGTTGCCGCCCAGGTCGCGCACCGTGGTGACGCCGGAACGCAGGATGGCCTCGGCGTTGACCGTGGCGGCCAGGGCCATGTCCAGCGGCGAATAGGTGACGCTCTTGGCGATGCCGTTGCCAGTGCGCCGCAGGGAGGTCACATGGGTGTGGCCATCGATCAGGCCCGGCAGGACGGTGGCGTTCGACAGGTCGATCACCTCGGCCCCCGGGGGCGAGACAAAGCCAGGCTCCACCGCCGTAATCCGGTCATCGCGGACCAGGATGGTGACCTGGCTCTGCGGCCGCGCCGAGAGGCCGTCGATCAGGCGCCCGGCATGGATGGCGGTGGTCTTCGGCGTCGGCGCAGGCCCCGGCGTTTGCGCAAGGCCAGGGCCGGCGCCTAGAGCACAGGCCAGGGCCACGCCGCCGGCCAGGGTTCTGAACAAGCTCGCCATAGAAACGCCCTCCACAAGATTTCCGTATGATTGTCATACATCAATGCGGATCTGGGCGAGCCCGTTTGCGCCCAGGCGCGCGACGGGGCTCCGGGCGCCCTGGGTGATGGCGTTCGAGGCGACCGGCGCCGCTTTCCTGGGCGCCGCTCAGGCGGTCGGCTTGGAGCCTGCCGCGTTAGAGGTGTACCGATAGCTTGGCCCGCCGCAGGAGAGACAGGCCCATGCCGCAAACGCGCGCTGACTGCATCGCCCTGGACGCCGCCGACCCTCTGGCCGACCGGCGCGCCCTGTTCGATCTGCCGGACGGCCTGATCTATCTGGACGGCAACTCCCTGGGCGCCCTGCCCCGCACCGTGCGCCGCCGTATGACCGAGGTGGTCGATCAGCAGTGGGGCCGCGACCTGATCGGCAGCTGGAACACCCATGACTGGATCGGCCTGCCCCAGAGGGTGGGCGCGCGCATCGCCCCGCTGATCGGCGCCTCGCCCACAGAGGTCATCGCCGCGGACTCCACCTCGGCCAATCTCTTCAAGCTGGCCGCCGCGGCCCTCGATCTTCGGCCTGGCCGCCGGGTGATCGTCAGCGAGCCGGGCAACTTCCCCGCCGACCTCTACATCCTCCAGGGCCTGAAGGACCTGCTGGGCGACCGGGTCGAGCTGCGCATCGTCGAGCCCTCGGCGCTGGATGACGCCCTGGACGACAGCGTCGCCCTGCTGCTGCTCACCCACGTCCACTACAAGAGCGGCGCCCTACACGACATGGCCGCCCTGACCGCCCGCGCCCACGCCGTCGGCGCCCTGGCGCTCTGGGATCTCAGCCACAGCACCGGCGCCCTGGAGGTCGACCTGAACGGCTGCGGCGCCGATCTGGCCGTGGGGTGCGGATACAAGTACCTGAATGGCGGCCCGGGCGCGCCGGCCTTCCTGTTCGTCGCCGAGCGCCATCAGGCCGGTTTTCGCTCGCCGCTGACCGGCTGGATGGGGCACGCCAAACCCTTCGCCTTTGATGACGGCTACGAACCTGCGCCGGGACTCACCCGGGCGCTCTGTGGAACGCCGCCGGTCCTGGCCATGAGCGCCCTGGACGCCGCCCTCGACGCCTTCGACGGCGTGGCGCTGGGCGAGTTGCGGGCCAAGTCGATGGCTCTGGGCCAGCTGTTCCTGCGGCGGGTGACCGAGCGATGCGCCGAGGCCGGCTTTCAACGGGCCTGCCCGGAGGCGGCGGCCGAGCGCGGCAGTCAGGTGAGCCTGCGCCATCCCGAAGGCTACGCCATCATGGAGGCGTTGATCGCCCGCGGGGTGGTCGGCGACTTCCGCGCCCCGAACATCCTGCGCTTCGGATTTGCGCCCCTCTATGTGGGCTATGCTGAGGTCTGGGACGCCGTGGAGCGTCTGGCCGAGGTCATGGCCTCGGGCCTCTGGCGCGAGGCGCGTTTCCAGCGTGTCTCCGCCGTCACCTGACGGAGACCGGCATGACCAAGACGACGCCCCCGGCCGAGGCGGGACTGCATAGCCGTCCTGACATCAGCTACGGCGAATATCTGCGTCTCGACCGCCTGCTGTCGGCCCAGGCGCCCCTCTCGGATGAGCATGACGAACTGCTGTTCATCGTCATCCATCAGAGTTCCGAACTGTGGATGCGCCTGTCGCTCCATGAGTTGGAGGCCGCCCGGGATCACATCCGCAAGGACGCCCTGGGGCCGGTCTCCAAGATGATCGCCCGGGTGAGCCGCATCCAGACCCAGCTGATCCAGTCCTGGGACGTGCTGGCCACCATGACGCCGAGCGATTACGAGCGCATTCGCCCCTCGCTGGGCCAGAGTTCAGGCTTCCAGTCGTTCCAGTATCGGGAGCTGGAATTCCTGCTGGGCGCCAAGAACGCCCGCGCCCTGGCGGTTCACGAGACCGATCCTGCGGTTCATGCCCGGCTGGCCGCAGCCTGCGCGACGCCCAGCCTCTATGACGAGACCCTTCGCCTCCTGGCCCGTCGCGGGCTGCCCGTCCCGGAGGACCGCCTGGAGCGCGACTGGACAGACCCCTATGAGGCCAGCGTCGGCGTCGAGGACGCCTGGCTTGAGGTCTATCGCAACCCGGAGGCCTGCTGGGATCTCTACGACTTGGCCGAGAAGCTGGTGGACCTGGAGTTCCGGTTCCAGCAGTGGCGCTTCGCCCACATGAAGACCGTCGAGCGGATCATCGGCTTCAAGACCGGCACGGGGGGCAGCTCCGGCGTGGCCTATCTCAGCCATGCGTTGCAAGGCGCCTTCTTTCCCGAACTTCTCAGCGTGAGGACGCGGCTGTGATCCAGACCGACGAGGCCGGCCGGCGGATCTGGGACATCAGCCAGAGCCTTCGCAAGGGCCTTCCGGTCTGGCCCGGCGACACCCCCTATGAAGAGGTCCTGACCTGGGTGCTGGAGGACGGCTGCCCGGTCAATGTCAGCCGCCTGACGCTGTCGACCCACACCGGCGCCCATGCCGACGCCCCGCTGCACTATGACCCCGAGGGCGCGCCGATCGGGGCCGTTCGGCTCCTGCCCTATCTCGGCGAGGCCCAGCTGATCAGCGTCATCCGGGCCGAGGGGCGGATTTCGCCCGACGAGGTGGTGGACCGTCTTGAGCCCGGCGTGCGGCGGCTGCTGATCCGCTCCTTCGAGACCTTTCCGACCGACGCGTGGCCGTCCAGCTTCGCCTGCCCAAGCCCCGAACTCATCGATATGCTGGGGCAGCTTGGGGTGATCCTGATCGGCCTCGACGCCCCGTCCCTGGACCCCGAAGACGCCAAGGACCTGGAGGCGCACCTGATGGTCAGGCGCCATGGCATGGCCATTCTGGAAGGTCTGGTCTTCGATGGCGTGCACGACGGTCGCTACGAGCTGATCGCCCTGCCGCTGAAGCTGGCCACCGCCGACGCCGCGCCCGTTCGCGCCATCCTCCGCGCCCTGGATTGAGGTCAGACCAGGCCTGCCCGTGGCGCTGGCCAGACCCGCGACGGGCCCGACCCATGGACGATTCGCCAGGGTCCCGGCGCCCAGATCGATCAGGCTCGCCTTACCCATCTCTGGGCGGTCTGACTCCGCCAAACTCCGCCGGCTGATGGAGCGACAGCTGAACCATGCGCCCGGAAACCAAAGAACCTAGTTATTCACCCTCTTGAGAGTGAATATTGACTCCCTCCCCTGATCATGTCCCCATCCCGGCGAACGTCGGCGCTCATGACCGACGTCGAGGGAGGACATCAAATGAGGGCGTATCTTCTCGCCTCAGCGTGCGCGGTCGCGTGCGCGGGGGCTTCGACGACGGCCGTGGCGCAAACGACGGCCACGC